>NZ_BFAY01000008.1 GCF_003112675.1 Leptospira johnsonii
GAAGCGAATGAGTTCAACTGGTCCACCATTGTGTTGATGGTGTTTTTGAGTTCTAGGATCTCTCCCTTAACATCCACAGTGATTTTCTTGGATAAGTCCCCTGTTGCAACCGCCTTGGTGACTTCCGCGATATCTCTCACCTGACCGGTCAAGTTAGACGCCATCGAGTTCACACTATCCGTTAAGTCCTTCCAAGTTCCTGCAACTCCTCGAACATCCGCTTGTCCACCCAGTTTACCTTCCGTTCCTACCTCTTTTGCTACCCGAGTCACCTCGGAAGCGAATGAGTTCAACTGGTCCACCATGATGTTTACAATCTTGGCAGTTCTAAAAAATTCTCCTTTGAGCGGTCTTCCGTCTATTTCCAAAGACATGTTCTGAGAAAGGTCACCGCCCGCTACGGCACCGATCACTCTCATCACTTCCGTATTCGGTTGCACCAAATTTCCGATGAGTGAGTTAATGGAATTCATACAAGCGCCCCAAGAACCTGTAGAAGAAATACCGCTCACCCTTTGGGAAATTTTACCCTCTTGTCCAACTTCGTTACTGATCCTTTCGAACTCTTTGACCATCCTATCGTTCTGGTCCATGATATCGTTTAATAAGTCTGAAATTTTTCCCGCGATCCCCACTTGGTCCAGAGGCATTCGTTTAGAAAAGTCTCCTCGTTTGAATGCGGTGAGAACTTCCAATAAGTGTTTTGGATTTAAGGAATCTTTTCCTTGTTTGGGATCTAGTGTGGAGGCATTCTTCATGGTAGGACCTAAACCTATAATAAAAGGTTAATGAGCACAAAGGAGAATGATGACGCAAAAAGCATGGAATAACAACAAAAATTATTTCATAAATACATCGTAAGGATTAAGTTAAACGAAGAATTTTTCTGTCACAAGAAATGTGACAGAGGTCTGTAAATATTACAAAAACGAGTTATTCCCGATCTTGGAAATTTATTCCAGAAGCTTATGATCGTAAGCGTAACGAACAAGTTCTTGTGTGGATTTCAAACTCATCTTTTCAAAGATCCTAGCTCTATATGTATTTACTGTATTTACACTTAGCCCAAGGTCTTCCGAAATAGATCGAACGTTTTTGCCTTTTACTAGGAGCATCAGTATCTGAAACTCTCTTTCTGAAAGGGTTTCATGAGGAAGTCTATCAAAAGGTTTAGAAAGTTCTCTTACTAACATCTCGGTTGCTTCCGGACTGATATATCTTGCTCCATCTATCACCTTGCGTACAGCGGATATAAGTTCGTCTCCCGCACTTGCCTTCGTAATATAACCGGATGCACCTGCCTTTAGTGCTCGGACCGCAAATCTATCCTCCGGATACATACTCAGGATCAGGACCCTAGTATCAGGAGAAAGTTTATGAACATATTTTAATATATCCAAACCGCTCATCAAAGGCATATTGATGTCCAAGATCAGCACTTGCACGGATTGAGCTGCAAGGTAATCCAAGACCTGTTGTCCGTTTTCCGCCTCGTACACGATCTCTATATCTTCCTCTTCCGATAGGATCTTTCTTAAACCCTCTCGGATCAGTAAATGATCATCTGCAATCAATGTGGATATCATAGGAAATCCTCCTTATTTCGATTTGAGATTGGTATTTTCACGATCACACTTGTACCTTTCCCCGTTTCACCGGAGATGGAAACTTCTCCGCCTAAAACGACTGCTCTTTCTCTCATTCCGATCAGTCCGAGAGACTTGGATTGGTTCATCTTCTTAGGATCTATTCCGATCCCATCGTCTTGGATCTTTAAAATGAGAAATGGACCTTCTTCCAAACAGGAAACCTGGATGGAACTCGCCTTGGAATGCCTTGTTGCGTTAGTCAATGCTTCTTGGAAAATTCGGAATAATGCAATGGAGGCGTCTTTTTCTAAAGATAGAATTCCAGCAGGGATCCTGATCACGCAGAGAATTCCGGTCCTTTTTTCGAAATCTTTCGCATACCATTCTATCCCTTCCAATAGCCCCAAATCCTCTAAAATTAAGGGCCTGAGTTCTGTGGCAATCCTCTGTACAGATTCGATTCCAGAGTCGGCAACTTTGATCATGGATAGAAGTTCGGACACAACGGAATCGGAACCTTTAGATTTTTGAAAATTATTTTTTAATAATGTAAGATCTATTTTAAGAACGGTCAATAATTGTCCTAACTCGTCATGGATCTCTCTTGCGACCAAAAGCCTTTCCTCTTCTCGTACTTCTTGGAGTCTGGCGGACAATGCTCTTAATTGTTCTCCCGAGGTTTTAAGATGGTTTTCCGAGTCCCTTCTTTCGAACACCCTTCCTATCTGAGAACTGATATGAGAAACCGCTTCGAAAAAGGAAGGATCCGTGGATTTATTTCCGGAATAAAATTCCAAAACACCTACCAGATTTTCTTTTACTAAGATAGGAATACCGATCGCGGCTTCGATCCCGGCTTTGAAAGAAAGTTCTTTAATATCTCCTTTTAGAGAAGAAGGAAAATTCTCGAGTAAGATTGGCTTTCTGCCGTTTCTTACTCTTTCGGAAAGAATTGATTCTTCTTTTTTGGATCTGGTCCTTAATAAATTCCTGAATTCTTTTAAGAATTTTTCTTCGCGAGAGAAGGAGATGGAAGAATACTCAAGCTTTTCCGATTCTTCAGATACTAAACATACCAGACCTAATTTCCAATCGGTAATAGCACAGATACGGTCCAGAGAAAACTGAAGAACAGATTCCACATCGTTCGCCTCGTTTGCTGCAGTTGCGACCTGTTGTAGTAGATTTAGAACGGAGATCTTTTTTAGGAGTTCGTCTTTTGTATTTTTGTCTTCAGGATCGGATTTTTCTAGAGGGTATTGCTTGGAAAATCCTTCGGATTCCCGAGGAAAATTTTCAGAGACCGAACCGTAACTCGGCTCTTGGTCGATATTCGAAAAGCCTTGCACCCCGCGATTATCATATTAAAATTTTTATCTTTCAATCCGTTTTTTCACCTAACAGTAAAGAAAAAGAAAATAGTAATGTAATAGATCGAATAGTGCAGTGATATAAATAAGAGAGAATATTCCTATTTTTTAAAGAATAAATGGATATAAGAGGGCTTTACCTCTTTCCCCGAAAACTCTAAGCCGAAATCCTCTTTTCTTTCCCTAAGTTTTTGATACAAGGCTCCTCCGTTATATAATGCTTCTATTTCCAAAACAATTCCTTTATTCGGATCGCCACCTGAGGCTTCGCTTACCCGATTGACTCCTTGGATAGTACGTATAACCCCTTGCACATCTTTATCCAAGTAATCTTCATAACTCAGTCCTTCTATTTTGATCCGGATCAGATTTCCGGGTTTCCATTTATTAGAGATCTGATCCCTAATCTTAGGATAAGCTTTTTCCACAGACCTCTTGATGGAATTTTGGATGCCGGTGTTCGGATTGATATGCGGAGAAACTCCTGAAGAATTATCCGCAGCGATGATGCGGGCAGTATTTACATCAAAAATTTTGAATCTAAGAACCGATTGATAGGAATGTAATCCAGTATCTTCTATCCTTCCCAGGTCTGTGACCTCTGTTTGCCCCACAAGTAAGATCTGAGCCTCTGACTCGGAAGCTAAAGATAATATTTTGTCTTCGAAAGACTGTTCCGAAAAAGCCCCAGGGTCCTTCTTCCCTTCCTTAAAAAGAACACGATAGAATTGTTTTTTTTCTAAAAAGTCGAAATCAGAGAAGATCCTTACGATCTCATTCTCGGTGATCCCGACCTTCTCCTTTATATTTTGTTTTCCTAATATTCTTTCTTCTATGAATACTAAAAATTTTGGTTTTCCCAGATCCTTGTATCTTTCTCTTAAAGCGTCTTGGACCGCTTTTTGGTTCACTTTACCTTTGGCGTCTATTTCCAAAAGACCTGTCGCTAATTTGCGAGTGATACCAATTTTAGAATATTCTAATACAAACCCCTCTACGGAGGAATTTACTATACTGTCCTTTAATTTGCCACTAATGACTTGGCTCGATCCTTGTATTAATTCTCCCAGGCCATTCTCCAGAATTTTTCGTTTTGCGTTCAATTCCAACTCCTCTTCACTTTGCCCTCGAATGTTTTGCACATATACGAATTCGTCTTTTGGATCTTTTATAGAAGAAAGACAGGAAATCAAAAATGCAAAGGATAGAAATAAGAAGAACGGAATATTAATGGTGATATTGAATTTCATAAGATCGAAAGAGATATTCGAGGAGTTGGACCTATTTTTCCAGCCATCCGTTTCCTAAAGAACTCACGGAAGGCTTGGAAAAATCTTATTTTAGCCCAGTTTGGTTTCGATCTGGATAGGATTGGAAAGAGTTTTGTGAACAGGACAAGCGTTTGCGACTTGTAAAAGTCTCTCTCTTTCCTGCTCGCTCAAATTACCTTCCAGTTTTACGATCCTTTGGATCTCGGTATGATCCGTCCAGCGAGTCAGTTTTAGCTCTACCTTCACTTCTTTCAGGTCCATTTTTTTTCTTTGGGCATACATTCTAACTGTGATGTCAGTGCAGGCTCCCAAGGAAAGAAGAAGGTATTCATGAGGAGAAGGTCCCAGATCCCCTCCACCATCTTCTTTGGATTCGTCCGCGATCAACTCGTGGTTTTTACTACGAAGGATTGTTTTGTAATTTTCAGGAGTGCTGAGTACAGTAACTTCTATGTCGCTCATAAGGTTAGAAGGATAGGAGATCCGCTTTTAAATGCAATCTTAAATCGGACTTTGGGATTTTCAGAGAAGAAGAGTCAACCTTCTTCCCCGAAAATAGACCTTAGGCTTCTGAAGCGATCGCAGCTTCCGGTTCAGTTTTAACTGGAGCGGGCTGTTTAGATAAAACGTACTCATTCACCTTATACATGATCGCCACAGTGATCAAAATGGCCACAATCACAACATAACCCAAATTTGGATAACCTTGGATATATCCGCTTGGCGTTTGGACCACGATCACTCCTGCCGCATAAGAAGCAATCCCACCCGATAATTGTTGTAAAGAAGAACTGATCGCCATATAAGCGCCTCTATCTCTGAGTTCAGGCATAGCGGAATTTAGAGCGTTAGCCGAAATTACTCTACCCGTGATCACTACGAATAACGCAGAGTTAATCAGTATTACAAACCAAAGAGGAGTGATCCCCATTGCGGTATAGTAGAACAGAATCGCGCAGGCGATTAAGGAGGAAACAAGAAAGATTGCATACTTTCCGAATTTATCGGCAGCTCTACCGATCAAAGGCCCCACAGCCATACTTACTATCCCTGTTACGAAATATACTAAAGGAAGATCTTCTAAAGTAATTCCTAAATTATGAACACTGAATGCAGAACCGAAAGGCATAAGCATATATCCTCCCGTAGCCAAAAGCATTGTTGCAAAAAATCCGGGAAGGTAGTTCGGATTTCCAGCGGTTACTACCAAATGTTTGATCGCCTTATTCTCCGTTTTTTCGCTCAGGTGAGATACGATCGGCTCTAGTTTAAAAGCAGACGCAATTCCTACAAGACCACTAATGATAGCGATCATCCAGAAAGGTGATTTCCAACCCCAAATATTAGAGAAAAACACTCCGATAGGGAGACCGAATACTTGGCTCGCAGCAAATGCAGTCATCACAAGTCCCATCACTCTTCCTCTCACTTCCAAAGGAAATAGATCCGCAATGATAGCAAAGCTGATAGAAGCAATTACCCCTCCGAAAATTCCGGTTACTATTCTTGCAAATAGTAGAAATTCGTAATTGGGTGCGATCCCGCAAAGAGCAGTACCTAAAACGAAGCCGCTATAAAAGAATAGCAGCATCTTTTTCCGATCGAATTTGTCGGCAAAACCGGCAGCTAAGATCCCCGAGATCCCGGCGCTGAAAGCGTAAGCGGAAACCACCAGGCCGAATTGAGTTGTGGATATTTTCAGTTGATCCATAACCTGAACTCCTAAGGGAGATAAGATCATAAAATCGAGCACCACTGTGAATTGGATAAATGCCAATAAGGCTACTACAAAGATTTGGTATTTACTAAATGTAAATTTCATATTTATTCCTTAAGATCAGGACCTTAGAAGTGACTGTGGAAAATTCATTCTAGCTTGTTTCAAAACGTTTCCCCACCAATACAATTCATTCAATAATTTCTCAGCCGAAGATGTGTAACGGAATTCCTCAGTTGGTCTTCCGTTATGAAATCTGGCATGAGCCCAATGAAAGCTAACACAGTCTCGAATGGTGGTCATTCTTAATTCCGCAAATACATTGCGAAGTTGCTCCACCGCTCTTAAACCGCCGGAACTTCCTCCATAGGATACGAATCCAAGAGGCTTCGCATTCCATTCTTCACGAAGTGAGTCAATTGCCAACTTTAAATAAGCAGGATATCCGTGGTTATACTCCGGTGTAATTACTACAAAAACATCAGCTTCTGCTATTCTTTCCGAGAATAAGGAGAGGTCCGAGTCCATATTCTTTGACATGTCCCAAGGAAGAGAAAATTCGGAAAGATCGATTAAATCCGTCTCGAATCTGTAATCTTGTTTGGCGATCTCTTCGAACCAATTTGCAACTGTTTCTCCGAATCTGCCTTTCCTAGTACTACCTAATATAATTCCTAATCGGAGACTTGAGCCGGTACTGATCTTTTCTAATAACATTATAGAACACCCTTCTTC
This sequence comes from Leptospira johnsonii, assembly GCF_003112675.1. Lineage (NCBI taxonomy): Bacteria > Pseudomonadati > Spirochaetota > Leptospiria > Leptospirales > Leptospiraceae > Leptospira > Leptospira johnsonii. The sequence continues at coordinate 6,683 of NZ_BFAY01000008.1, forward strand.
ATTTCAGTACCGAATATTTTACAAGTTAAAGTGAACTTGAAGTAAAGAGCTTGGAGCAGTTTTTTTACGATTTTTCCGGAAAAAATCCTAAAATGTTTGTGCCTAGACTGTGGGTTAGATAATATCTATACCTAAAGTTCACTTTAAGTTTATATTTGGGAGAATATGGTGGATAAGGACGAATTTTTAAGCATCGGACAGGTATCCAAAAGAAGCGGGGTCGCCTCCTCTGCATTACGTTTTTATGAAGAAAGAGGACTGATCCGTTCCGTGAGAGCAGGTTCCGGTCATAGGCAATATCCCAGACATGTTTTAAGAAGGATCGCATTCATAGTATTCGCACAAAGAGTAGGACTCTCTTTGGACGAGATCGCCTCGGAGATCGCAAAACTTCCGGAAGATCATACTCCCAACGGACAGGACTGGTCCAAACTTTCCAAAACCTGGAGTTTACGTATAGAGGAGAAGATCGCTGAACTTCATAGATTAAAGAACGGGCTCTCTGTTTGTATTGGTTGCGGTTGTCTTTCCTTGCTTACTTGTAAACTAGCGAACCCGCAAGACAAATTGGGAAGATATGGAAGCGGTCCTTTACGTTGGATGGGAAAACCTAAAAAACAAAATTGAACTTCTTGGATCTGAGGAAGTGTAATATGGAACGGATCAATAGATCCCTTCTGAATCGTAAAAAAACGAAGCTCCGGGCATAATATAAACTTCAGTCAAGATCTGTTTGGAATGATGACTCATCTGTCCCAGATCTACATTCGGAAAACGTAATAGATAATCGTTGGTAGTAACCGTTCCAACAGTATCACCCACATACATCGAATAACTTCTGGTAATATCTTGGCGGATCATTCCGATATCTAGGCTAAACCTACAATATCTAAAAGAAGACTCGAACATAAAAATAGTCCCCTTATCCGCAACCTTCCCTCCATAAGCCGGAACGGAAATACTATAAGTCCCCAACCCATTTGAAATCGACTCTTGTAAGATCTGGGTCCCACCTACGGAAAAATCACCTTTCCGATCCAGATATTCCAAGCGAGAACGGATCTCCCACCATTCAGTAATTTTGAACTTCAGATAGATCCCAGGAAGAACCCCTTTCATGGAAAAATTGGATTCTACATTTCCTCCGACGGACCAGGTTGTCTTATCCGGAACTGGAGCACCAGGGCGAGAAGTAGAATAAGATCCATAAGAACTAGTATCCTGCTCCGTATATCTATGAAAATTTACGGACGGTCCAATCCTAAACCTGGAAGTAAAAGGATGAATATAAGAAAATCTTAAATGATCGTTTATACCATTAAATCTTAATAGTCGATTTCCTTCGAATGCGGAGGCCCAGTATAGATCAGTTCTAGGAGTGATAAAACTTGTGGAAGCAGGTTCCTCTTTACCATATTTCCCCAAGGAAGAATTTCTTGCGGACTGTATCTCGAAACGGTTTTTCCAGCCGTAACTGATATCCCAAGCCTGGGTTTGGACTCCCAAAGATCTTGCTTCCTTATATGGAAATGAAGGCGGAGAATCAGGATCTACTATATTTCGAAGTATCGAATCCTTGGACCAAGCAGGTCCTGTTTCATTCAATACTGCAGGAGAAAGATTGCCGATGCCTGCACCTAAACGGAACATCAATCTGTGCTCAAAAACCTTGCTGAATTTATCATTTGGATCGTTGAACCAGGAAGAAGTTTCCTTCGCTCCCTCTTCCTGTTTGATATCAGCTAATTGTTCTGTCCTCTCAGGCTCTTGGGAAAAATTCGGACTTATAAAGAATAAAAATAGGAAGAAGCTTAATAAAATCCTAAAATTCGAAATCATAAAGAATCTCATTCGATTTCCTTAGTATACGATCCGAACGGTTCCGACATATATTTCGGTTCTTCGATTCTTTTTTTCAGAGAAGAAGGTATCAACGATCTTACGCAAATCCGCGTATCCGTCCACTTCCTTAAATCTTTCCTCTGAAATCTCGTGCGATTGTTTGAGTTCTTGTTTTACTGACTGGGATCTTTCCTTACTCAATTTTAAATTTGAAGTGAAGGAGCCTGGAGTATCTGTATGTCCCCCGATCCTAACATTCGTTTCTGGATAAGCAACTAATGCATCGGCGATCTTAGCGATAAGATCCCTTGCCTTAGGAGTTAATGTGGATCTACCGGAAGGAAATGCAACGTCCCCGTCTATGATGATCAAAAGTTCTTTTAACTTTTTATCTTCTTCCACTCGTTTAAGTTCGACTCCCGGAGCCTTCAGACCTTCCTCCGTTTGTTCGAACGTGGTTCCTGAGAACTCGAACGCCTTTTTTAAGCCTCGATACATGATCTCCAAGTAATTAGGAGTTCCTAAATCGTCTAGAGAGCCTTCGCTTAATTTACCTAGCGCTTCCTCTTTAGAGGAAGCAGGGATCTCATCTTCCGGAACACATCCGCAGAATTTTTGGAATGATTTTGACTCGGCGATAGCATATCTTGTCCGAGCGCAATCTAAGAATAAAAAAGATACGATTAAGAAGAATAAAAAAGAAATACGAGAACTAAAAATCAACACTCGAGTACGGTTTGCGGAAGAAAGTTATGACCCTTTTGCTGGATAGATCTCCGACAAGATACTACTTTTTTATAATATTCGCGAAGTCTTATGTAAGTTTTTATATTTTATTAAAAACGAAATCGCTATTTACCACTTAAGGAATGGTCTAAAACTTTTTTACGAAATTTCTGAAAAAGATTAGAGTTAATAACTATTTGAGAATGCCTAGTCTTAATCGCAGAAACCCTACTGGACCGAGGTCGATGAAACGAATCCGCAAAAGGCATCCAATTTCCATCTTCATTCTTTTACTTTTGCTCCAATGTAAGGGTTCGACGAATTCTTTGGACTATATACTCTTCGGTGTGAGTGAAAAATATTCACAAAGCACAAATGGGGTCACAGTCTCTTCTCCCAATTATTCTTATGCGGTTCCCGAAAATCCCACAAATGGAACTTTAGATATAGAGATCCGACTGAACAAGATCCCGACTGCGGATGTGACTTTGCCTCTAAGCTTGAGTCATACAGAAAGAGCGACAATTTCTGTCCCTACAGTAACGTTTACTGCAGGTAACTGGGATTCTCCTCAAACGATAACGATCACAGGTATAGATAATTTGGCTGTGGAGGGAAATAAGGACATTTCTCTTTATGTGGGTAAGGCTACGAGTGAAGACAAATCCTATAATGGTCTCTACACTCCCTCCATCGGGATCACAGTGATCGATGACGATTCATATAATATTGTAGTTTCCCCCAAAAAGAATTTGATCACTACTGAAAAAGGAAACACAGCCAGTTTTACAGTGGTCTTGAGTAAGGCTCCTTCTTCCAATGTTGTAATTCCAACGATCCAAAGTTCCGATCTGTCAGAAGGAACCGTATCCCCTTCTTCTTTAACATTTACCAACGGGAATTTTAATACCCCTCAAATAGTAACGATCACCGGGGTGGATGATGTTCTCACTGACGGGAATATCCAATATAAGATCAATTTAGGAAATTCCACCAGCTCAGATACAAATTATAGCAATCTGATATTATCCTCCGTTTTCGTCACAAATATTGATTACGAAGAACCTGCCATAATAGTAACACCCACTACCTTGAATATAAATGAGGCAGGAACCGCTAAAACATTCACAGTAACTTTAACTGTAGAACCTCCAGGAAATGTAACCATCCCTGTTTCCAGCTCGAATCCGTCCAGAGCAACCGTAGATACTTCTCTACTCACATTTACTCCAGCGAATTATAATACTCCCCAGACAGTCACAGTTACTCCTGTAAATAATGAGATCGCTGATGGGAATGTGATCGTAAATATAGTTTTAGGAACTGCAACAGATTACGGAAATGAGAATCCTCCCGACGTAAAAATAAATATTACTGACGACGATAGCCCAGGGATCTCGGTTTCCACATTGAGCACAAATACGAACGAGGCAGGACAAAACGCATTTTTCACTGTAGTTCTCACAAGTGAACCTACATCTAACGTTACCGTTTCCTTTAACGAAAAGAAAGATTCAGTAAACTTAAGCAACCAAGAAGGCACGATCGATCAAACTCAAATCGTATTCACTCCTTCTAATTGGAATACTCCCCAGTCCGTGGTGGTAACCGGAATGGATGATGATGTGATGGATGGAAATGTGCAATACCAGATCCGAGTGAATAAAGCAACTAGCTCGGATACTAAATATAATAACAGGACTCCTAGTCCGAATTTTGTTACAGTTAACAATTTGGATGATGATACAGCTGGATTTGTGATCGTAGCGAACGGAAATACTACTCTTACGAGCAATTCTTCCGTTTCTATCAATGGATTTGCTACCGACGATTCCGCCAAATTGGATCCTCAAACTTATTCCAAATTTACGATTCGATTGAGGTCCCAGCCTCTTTCCAATGTTACTTTAAATCTTTCCAGTGGAAGCACGACTAACGACGGAGTTTTAAATACTTCTAGCTTAGTATTCACTCCTTCCAAAAATGTAACGGGTGGATGGAACCAGGATAGAGAAGTTACCGTAACCGGAAGTTCCAACGGAACTAACGAAGGAAATCACGATTATACGATTTCTACTTCCAGTACAACTACGGATGATAAATACGGAAGCACCACATTCGTTAAAAATCCTTCTTTCGTATATTATAGTTGTGATAATGATGTTTCCAACCTGATCTCTTCATGCAGAAGGTCAGGAGGTTTCTCCACGAGCGAAGGAGGAGGAACTGCAACAATTTATTTGATCACTCAATCTTCTCCAAGTTCCACTGTTACTGTTCCTGCTTCCAGTGACGATACTACGGAAGGAAATGTGACCTCTTCCGCAACGATCACTTCTGGAAACTGGAATACTATGATCTCTTCCGGAACGAATAAGATCGTTGCAACAGGTGTGGACGATGCACTTGTGGATGGGAATGTTCTATACAATATACTTTACGGCGCAGCCAGCGGTGGATTGACATATACTGCACCTTCTTCCCCTATCCGAAATATTGATGACGAGCAAGTATTGACATTTTCGAATATAAGCGGAGATACTAGTGAAGATGGCATGAGTGCAACCTTCAAGGTAAAATTAGGACTTTCCTCTCCTCCTACTGGGGATGTCACATTCACTCTTTCCTGTAAATCTGGAAGCACGGAATGCGCGAGCGTGAGTCCTACGAGTCTTACATTCACTTCTTCCGATTATAATGTGAATAAGACAATCACGATCACTGGCAAAAACGATAATAGAGTGGATGGCACCCAAAGTAGTTGTGTATCTTTCAGTCTTCTTACGAGTAGCGATGCAACTTTCGACCAATACCAACCTCCTGACTACTGTGGGGTCCAAAACCTGGACAACGATAAGCTGATCTGGAGCACTTCACTTACAAAAAGTGGAAACCTGAATTCCGGTATGACCGTTGCAGATGATAGTTGCAATGATGGTGCGGATCCAAACAAACCTACAGATATGGGAAGCGCTACGTACAAGGCATTGATCGTAGACGGTTCTACTAGGGTTGCGACTACAACAGGAACGAACGCAACCGGACAAACGAACTGGGTCCTGGACGCGAGCAGAGATTATTATCTCAAAAGTGGTAGTTTACCTTATTCTAATAAAGTATTCACTACGAATTCTTTCAAACTTTTCAGCTTTGGAAGTTTGACTACTGCGTTCAGTGGAAGCGGATCCGATTCTTTCTGGACCGGTTTGAATTCGAATTGGACCACTTCAAGTAACCATTGCAATATGTGGACAGACGATATTAGTTCCGGGATTACCGGGCAATACGGGATCGGAAACTCATTAGGATCCGGGTCCATCAGCTCAGGAAACGATAACTGTTCTGTTCCCAAAAAGTTTATCTGCGTCCAGCAATAAGAAGAAGGTTCTCTGTTTCCTGAAGCTTGAGAGCCATCGGAGATGCTCTTGAAAATGAAATTTTCTTTAGACAGAACCGTCTAAAGAATGAAATATGGAGAGAGTGCCAAATCCCAAGCCTGTCAAACTCACTGAAAAGGAATTTACTAAAATTTCTAGGGCCCTTGCTGAGCCTAGAAGATTTCAGCTTTTACAATGTATTGGCTCTAACAAAGAAGCTACCGCTTGCAGCACTCTGAACAAGTCCCAAGATATAAGCCCTGCTACTCTTTCTCACCATATTAAAGAATTAGAAAATGCCGGCCTGATAGAAACTTCTAAAGAAGGCAAATATGTAAGTATCACCTTGAGAAGGGATGTATTCAAGGCCTACCTAGACAAACTTTCCCAGATCTAGACAAAACCGACCGACGCTCATTCCAGTTTCGTTATTTTGATAATTATCAAAATATCAAAATATTTTCAAAAACAAACATTTCGATACTTGTCTAACTATAAAATTATTAAGATCCGAATATTCAGGAGTGATCTCATGAGTCAGTTAAAAGGAAAAGTCGCAGTGGTAACAGGAGCTTCCAAAGGAATTGGAGCAAGTATCGCTAAGACATTAGGTTCCGCAGGTGCATCAGTAGTGGTTAACTATTCTTCCAGCAAAGAAGGTGCAGATAAGGTTGTGGCGGAGATTGAAAAAAGCGGAGGAAAGGCAATCGCAGTCCAAGGAGACATGTCCAAGTCCTCGGACGTGAAACGTCTTTTTTCGGAAACGAAGAAAACATTCGGTTCTCTAAATATCCTAGTGAATAACGCAGGTGTATTCGAGTTTGCGCCATTGGAAGCCGTGACAGAAGATGAATTTCATAGACAGATGAATATAAATGTTCTGGGACCTATCCTCGCCACTCAGGAATCTCTCAACCATTTTGCGCCGGAAGGTGGATCTGTGATCAATATCAGCTCTATAGTGAGCGACAACCCTGTTCCTCATTCGGTTGTGTATGCTTCTACAAAAGGTGCATTGGATACTGTTTCCCAAGTATTGGCTTTAGAGCTTAGTTCCAAAAAGATCAGAGTGAATACGATCGCACCGGGTGGTGTTGAAACAGAAGGAGCTCATAGACTCGGAATGATAGGAAGTGATATGGAAAAAATGATCGTTTCCAAAACTCCTTTAGGAAGGTTAGGACAGCCTGAAGATATTGCAAAGGTTGCATTATTCCTAGCCTCCGAAGATTCATATTGGCTTACGGGAGAAAAGATCAGCGCATCCGGAGGTTATAGATAAAATTTTTCCTTCGCCGCAGGGCATGATTAGTTTGTGATTTAAACCATAAAATTCGAGTGGATCACTTATGTTGGAGTTCCTAATCATGCCCTATGAACTATTTACGGGAACCAATCCAATTAAAAAACGGCAGAGCCGAATGTATTAAAATACAAACTAACGATCAAAATTCTTTGACCAGGGAGAATATGATAGAACTGGAAAATATCCTGGCTGAGATCGATAAGGACGATAGTATCCGCGCGGTGCTTATAAGTTCCGACAACCCTAAATTTTTTTCAAACGGTATCGATGCGGAGAATATACTAAATACACCTAGGGAAAAACTGACCGCAGAAATGGGCCAGATCGTGATCCTATTCGGTAAACTTTTGAGTTTCGGAAAACCTTTGATTGCAGAGGTGACAGGTTACGCGATGGGTGGTGGTGCAGTTATCACTCTCTCTTGCGATTTCAAATTTATGTTAGAAGGAAAGGCAAGGATCGCTTTTACAGAAGTTTTGGTAGGACTTCCACTACCGATCAGTTTCATCGATAAACTGAAGATAACAGTTAAGTCTGAATATCTGAACGAAGTTTGTCTTTTAGGAACTGCTTATAAAGCGGAAGAAGCCAAAGAAATTTCTTTAATCAACGAAACTGCCGAAAATAAGGAAGATTTGCGTAAACTTGTTCTGAAAAAATTAGACGAGGTGATGGCAATCGCTCCAAGCGCTTATAGACGGACGAAGGCTGCGATCAATAAAGAGATCACCGATAAATTCGAATCGCAATTGGAATTCACTAAAAGTAGTTTTGAAGATCCTAAAGTAGTGGCAAATTTATTGGAAGCGATGAGTGCTTTAAAGGAAAAAAGAAGACCGAAACTTACCTAAATATTCGATTTTCTTAAATTTGGATCCTATAAGCTTCTAAATTTCCGAAGGTCCAAACTCCTAAAAATTTAGGATACAGGTCCTTCGGAATATTTACATCCACTAGATTACTTCCGAATTCACTTCCGGTAAATCCGGAGATGATTGAAGTCGCAGAATTTGCACTTGTCGCGGCATACCCGGAACCATTACCATGAAAAACATACACTCTTCCGGACAATGCAACCCCATCCGGATATACGTATGCTGCCGCCACTAAGTCTCCCAACCCGTCTCCATTTATATCGGAGATCATGACAGCATTTCCGAAAGCTTGGTTAGTAGATTGCCCAGAAATTAAATTTACAGAACCACTTGAGACCTGGTTGCCGTCGCTTAAATTTATATAAACTCTTCCCTGGCTAGTAGAATAACTTGGAGCGCCTGTAGCAAAATCATCATAACCATCTCCGTTAATATCTCCCAGCACTACCCCGAGTCCCACAGCACTTATAGAGAAAGCGTTGATTATAGTGTTTGCACTTGTAGCAGAAGAAACGGTTATCCCACTTGTAGTCCCAGTGCTATTGAATACATAACTTCTTCCAAAAAAGCTGCCGTATTGGGGAGCTCCTACTGCAAGATCCGCGTAACCATCTCCGTTCACATCTCCAGTAAACAAACGGATACCGAAATTACTTGTAGTCTCTCCAACTATAACAGTATTTGCTAATGTATAAGAACCTACCGTAACTCCCGCAGATCCACTGCTATGGAAAATCCAAACCCCTCCTGCAGAACCCGCATACGCGTTTCCACCCACAATCAGATCTGAAAATCCATCTCCGTTAATATCTCCGAGTCCTATCCCGCAGGCGAAATTACTTCCGCCCGGTCCTGAAATAGAAGTTGCCGCTGTTGAGGAAATCCCTCCAGCCCCAGTACTGTAATAGATAAATGCAAGTCCGGAAAATCCGGACACACGATAGGCACCATTTGCAAGATCATCGTATCCATCCCCATTCACATCGCCTAACGCAACTGCATATCCGAATTCGTTTGAACCCGTATAATTTAAGATCAGATTTGCGCCGGCTGCTGTGTTAGTAATAATACCGGAAGTGCTTCCGTGAAATATATATGTGATCCCTTGCAATCCTGAATAGTCGGAAGCTCCTATCACAAGATCTCCGTAACCATCTCCATTCACATCTCCCATCGCGGAAGCGTAACCCATTCTTCCTTGGCCTGTGATAGAATGATCCGCCATACTCGAATCAGTTGCGGAAATTCCGGAAGAACCTCCATTAAAAATATATGCTACTCCCATTCCGGAAGCATCTCCAGGAGCCATCACTACTGTGTCTGCGTAACCGTCTCCGTTCAGATCTCGATTATAACCCTTCCTTACATTCAGGCTGAGAACTGTGGAAATATTTGCGCTGGAGTCAACACTTCTGATATGGATAGAATGCAGAGAGCCATGTCTCCAAGTAAAGGAACCTACAGGCAGGGCGAAACTCCAACTAGTCGTTCCAGTCGCAGTACTATAAGTTCCTCCATCGATACTAATTTGCACTGAGGAAACCAAGGTATCATCGGAAGAAGTCCCAAATAAAAATCCTGTCTCCACGGTCGGCCTGCCAGAAGCGGGGAGATTTGTGATCGTGACTGTAGGAGCCGTTACATCTCCGGTAGGAGACGGAGTGGTGCTCGCATCTACGCAGGTATCCCCCGAGACTAAGCATGCAATCTGGGCCTCGAGCATCGCTTCGAAGGCGAGATTCATAGATTTGAGTGAGCAGGATTCTAAAAAGAAAAGAAGAAGGACTACTGTACCGTAAGGGATTCTCTTTTGAAAAAATAAAACGAACGAATTCAGGCCTTTCGCAAGGATTTTACGATGAAAAAAATTACGGAAATTCTCTCTAAGAAATTTTCGCATCCAAATATATTTACATTTAATCGAAGATCGTATTACAACTCATTTCTAAAAAATTGAAAAACAAACCGGAATTTTAGAAAATCCACCCTCCCCCGTTCGCGGGATATTTTCGAAATTTCTAATTTTCGTTTTCGTAAGTCATTAAAGATTAACCTCGTTCTTTTTTGGAATGCCTCGCTTGAATCTACTCATTCACCCGTTCCGTAATCAGTAGCGTTCATTCCTAGATCGTTACCAAACAGCCTTTTCCCCTCAAATTTAACCAAACAACTTGTCTGTTTTTTAGAAGCCGGCCCTAGAACAAACAGTAGTTACGCGAGGGAGTTGAGACATGAAAAAAATTCTGAAAGATGAAAAATTCCAGGACATTCTTCTTAAAGCAGCTCTCGTCATGACCATCCTAATACTAATTTTGGTATTATCCACAGGATGTAACAATGCAAAAGCGGTGAGTATAGATGCAAGTTCCTCTGCAATAGGTGCCATCGCGTTCGATGGAAACCTGGGAGTTTTTGGAAGTAATACTTCCGGACCTTCTCTTGTTAAAGTGAACGTTATCGGATATTTAAATAAATCCGGTAAAGAGATGAATCTCACTCTGACTAATACGGATACCTCCGAGACACAAGAGCTACAGATTTCGGATAACGGAACCTTCTCCTTTCCGGATACTTTGGATCCAGGCGCAAATTTTACAATTGCTCTTGGAACTTATACGGGAGGACAGAACTGCACTCTCACAGGAAATTCAGGCAAAGCTGGTTTAGTAGCCGCTTCTAAGGTCGACTGCGAAAGGAACTTGGCCGTTTTCGGGACCTGGTTTTCGGGCAGCACTCCGGTCATGAATCTTTTTCAGGTGAACCAAAAGACTTCTACGGTTGTAGGAACTCCTATGTTTTTTAGTACGAGTGCCGGAGTTCCAATGCTCGATCTAGTTTGGTCCGGAAGCAAATACCTGGCAGTTTGGACCGCGACAGGAGGCACGATCAAAGCTAGATTCCTGGATATAGAACACACCGCCATAGGTTCGGATATTACTGTGGCAGGTTTAGTTTCTACCGGGCCAGGTGCTAAGATCAGCACGTTATCTTCTGCCTATAATCCGGATCTGGACGAGTTCGTAGTAGTATTTGTAGAATTTGGAGGAAGCACATCCTTCTCAAATTTAGTAAGATATATCCGTATCCATTCCGATGGAACCTTGGTTGGAAGCCCAACAGACATTAAATCTATTTCCGGAGCGATAGGCACCACATTCGGATATTCGGATGTAATTTGGGATGGAAGTAAATATATAACCGCATTCGAAGACCATGACAATAATACGGACGATGTTCCTAATAATTACGTAACAGTATTCCGTTTTACGAATGGAGCAGCCTCGCAGATCAATCAATTGTTCTTATCTTCCGGAACCGGTTCCACTGGTGCAGTTCTTCCTGTAGGTTCTGCGGGCGCTGCTTATCCTAAATTCGTGAGAACTTCGTCTGATATATGGCTTTTTTATAATAGATCCAATTTGGATGTTTCTGGGAACTCAATCGATTCCAGCTTAATGGAATGGAGAAACTTAGCGGGAGCTCCTGCACAAGTCCGAAAAGACACGAACCCGAATGGTTGTCATCCGAGTGGAACCGGATTCCAAACCTACGTTCCTTCTCCAGGAAATATAGGCTCCAGAGTATTATTGGGCTACGATCTAAGATGCACACAAGGTAGTTCCTTATTCTTCGATGTATATCATGCTCCCTTGAATTCGACTAACGGTGGCCTGGGAGCCGTTACGAATTATTCCGGATCTATGCTTGGAATGAACTTTACTCTTGGAAGCTCCACTACCTGCAGAACTTCCAGGTGTTACACAAGTGCAGGTGCGTTAGGAGACGGAGTTTATATTTTCGATCCTAATTTTGATGGAAGCACTAATACGTTCTATTCGATCAAACTCTCTTCTCCAGGGAATTCTGTGGATTTTCCAGTCCAGACTTCCATTCAGTAACTTCAACCGGATCCTTGTTAAGATAAATATGAAATATTACTCTTACAGGGTCCTATTTTTTCTTCTCATATTTTTTGCGAATATTAGTTGTTATAAACCTCCGCAAGCATCCACACTTTTAGATCTTTTCAGTTTAAAAACGGATCTGGATGCATTCAATACTCCGATCAAAGTTTTTGTTCAAGTTTCCGGCTTAAGCTCCGGAACGCTTACAGTCTCCAACCATTTGGGAGAAACCTTGGCATTTCTTTCTAATGGGACTCAGGTATTTCCCACGCTGACCAAAATGGGAAACCAATATTCAGTTTCCATAATAGGTATTTCGGGAGCTTCTTCTCAGCAAGAATGTAAGATCAGTAATCCTGAAGGACCGATTCTATATCCGAAGACCGTAATTTTTATCAGTTGCGGAAAAGTATTTTACGATCTTTCCGTGAAAGTTATCGGTTTAGATCCATCGATTGCAGGGACTTCTCCGCTTGTTCTACAAAATATGTCGGACAAGATCACCTTTACAGCGGACGGAACGAAAACATTCGCTCATAAAGTAGGAGATTCTGCCAGTTATTCGATCAGTTTCATCTCTACTCCCACGGGACATTCTTGCTCCTTCGTTCCAAACGGCTCCGAAACTGGAACCATGTCTGGAGCTCCGCTCACTTTGCTCTTGGATTGTATTTCGGTTTTGGAAATTTTTCCTAAGTCTAAGATACTCACTCCGACCGGCAAAGTTTCGATCAAACTTTCTTTCCATGGAGTAGATCCGGGAAGTTGTAGTTTTAATCCGATTACTCTTCCAGGAAAAAATAATGTGGCCTCTCTTGGAAATCCGCCTAGTATCACTTATCCTTCCGGTCCGGATGATCATACGATCGTAATCCTTCCGAATCCACCGGACCTCTGGGGACCTCCGGGAAATTCTTTCTTTGAATTAATCGGCTGTACCGCAAAAAGTTTACCCATCCAAAATGGAAATCCGATCCATTATGATTTTATAACTTCTTCCAATATTCGTTTGGTAGATGAAAGTAATGGAATAGACGATCCAGGATGCGGAACTGGTTTTGGACCGAGCCAATTTTGTAAAAGTATCGAAAAAGGAGTCCAAGAATGTGACTTAAGCGGAACCATCTGTTCCGTTTTCGTTTCAGAAGGAAGTTATACTCCTTCTACCCAAATTTTCTTAAGCGGAAACACTTCCCTATTCGGCGGTTTTACTTCCGGTTTTCCGGATCTGGATTCTGATCCAAGTATTCATCCGACAAGGATTGTAGATGATACACCTTCCAGTTGTGGGACATCCTTCTCGAATTTCTGTAATGCGATCTTGATCTCTACCACTTCTTTAAATTTGCCTACAACAAATCTTACAGTAAGCGGATTCCAGATACAGATGAATCTAATTGGAGATTATTCTACTGGGATCCAAGTTTTAAATTCCAGGACCAATCTAGGACAGATCATCATTTCTAAAAATATGGTATTTGGCAGCGAAACGAATTCAAACGGAGTTGGGATCCGCACAGGATTACTGATCAACCAATCGGATCATGTGGTCGTGACTGAAAATTGGCTTAGAGGCGGCTCCGGAAGATCTCATTCTATCGGCGCAATGTTAGAAGGAGCCGGAACTATAGCCCAACCTATCATACTTTCCAGAAATATTTTGGACGGACTGGTTAGTATAGAACCGATAGGATTCAGCGCTGGACTTTGGATAGAAACAGGCAACTTCGAAGCGGTGATCGTTTCTGAAAATAAGATTAACTCTTATCAATATTTAAATCCTGGTTTGGTTTCCGAAAATTCGTATGGGATCATTCTTACCGATGCAGCAGATTCCAGTAATATTATAAACAACGATATTTATATTGGAAATTCCCAAAATACATCCTTAGGAAAATCCACCGGGATATTTTTACAGGCAGGATTCGGAATTCATAAAATTCTAAATAACCAAATTTTCTCTAGAGTATTGTCCGCTAATAGTGCAGGGATTATTGTTGCTTCTCCTCCGGATCCAGGCTCCATTATTCGAGGAAATAATTATTTCGTAAGCGTGCCTGTCGTTATAGGTTTGGATCAATATATTTTCTGCGGAAGCACCTTGAACCAAGAAGATTGTGCTCATCCGATCTCAGGACAATTTATAGGCGATTATTCCAATAGTTATGGACAAAATCCAAAATTTGCGGATACGATTGAGATCGAAAAGATTTGGAATTTCAATCTTCCTTTCGGAATTCCAACATCTGCAAATTCTCCTTGTTCTTCTCTTTATGGAGGAGTGGATCTAAATACAATTCCGCTTCCGATCACTTCCATTCCATTTATACAAACGGATTTTTACGGAAGTCCAAGAACGAATACTTTCAGTCTATTCACTCCTCCAGGAGCAGGATCCATTTCTATCGGTGCAATTGAATCGGATGCAAATTGTTTCTAAATACAGACCGAGGACCAATCACGAGATGATCTATGAGGATTTAAAGCTTGATACATCCAGATTACCACGTTCCATGGAAGTATGTCAGACATTTCGATTTACGAAATCACAGTAACACAAGTAATCAAAAATTTAGAACACTTAAAACGATTTATAGATAAGGGAAAAAGTTTTGCCGAATCCAAAAATATCGATATAGATGTTTTATTGAATGCAAGGCTCGCTCCAGACCAATACAATTTTATCCGCCAAATACAAACAGCTTGCGATACAGCGAAACTTGGAGCAGCACGTTTAACCGGAAAACATTTCCAATCACATGACGATAAGGAAAAAACTCTTTCCGACGTGATTGATCGTATCGATTCCGTTGTAGGAATTCTAAAAGAACTGAAACCGGAAGATTATAAAGAAGCTGCCGACAAAAAAATATCTCTGCCTCGTTGGGAAGGTAAATCCCTAACCGGAAAAGAATATGCTCTTCATCATATGATCCCGAACTTCTTCTTTCATATCGTAACCGCTTACGATATCCTCAGACATAATGGAGTGGAACTTGCTAAGAAGGATTATCTGGGTGATTTTCCTTTTAAATCCTAGACCAAACTTTTTTCTCCAAATTCCCACTTTTTTCAAACTTAGGTATTTACCTAAGTTTATTTGTATGCTATAGTTAGGCAAGTGCCTAAGTATAGTAACCATCTAGACAACTTGTTTCACGCTCTTGGGGATCCCACAAGAAGGTCCATTTTAGAGCGTTTGAGCATGGGGCCGGCAACAGTCGGAGAATTGGCGGAGCCGTTCAAAATGGCTCTTCCTTCTCTAATGCAGCATCTAGGAGTGTTGGAAGATTCTTCTCTGGTTCGTTCCGAAAAAGTGGGCCGGGTAAGGACTTATAAACTTACCCAGGAGACCATGCGAGTGGGAGAAGATTGGTTCGTTAGACAACGCACCCTATGGGAAAGAAGGCTAAACCAACTGGACAGTTACTTACTTGAAATGAAGGAGAAAGAAAATGGCAAAGACTAATTATTACCAACCGGACCCAAAAACAGATCTAGTTCTGGAAAGGATCGTAGACGTTCCAAGAGAACTTGTTTGGAAAGCATGGACCACTCCGGAACATATCCTGAAATGGTTTACCCCTGCCCCTTGGAAAACTATAGATTGTGAGATCGATCTTCGTCCAGGTGGGATCTTCCGCACGACTATGTTGTCTCCGGAAGGGCAAGAATTCCCGAACAGCGGTTGTTTCTTGGACATAGTTGAAAACGAGAAGCTTGTATTTACCGATATTTTTGAACCAGGGTTTAAACCTACTGCAAACGGCGGATTTTTTACCGCGATCCTTACATTAGAAAAACATGGTAATGGAACCAAGTATCATGTTCTTGCTCGCCATAAAGATGAAGAGAGCAGAAAGAAACATGAGGAAATGGGTTTCCATGAGGGTTGGAACGCAGCTCTAGACCAATTAGTAGAACTTATGAAAGCGGTTCACTAAACTTCCAAAAAATGCAGACGATCAACTAAAATGGGAAAATCATTCTTTCGATTTTAGTTGGTCTTTTGTATATTCTAAAATTCTATTTTATACGTTGCGTGGCATCTAACGCAATTTTGAGTAAGTTTGTCCAGTTCCCGGAGAATCACTTTCGTATTTTTCTTTTGCCTTAGATCTTCTGCGATCTTATCGAACTGGTCATGAGTACCGAATCCCAACTGTTTGAATTCGATGGGTAATTTCAAAAGGATTGTTCTTTCCTCATCTTCCAGCTTTTTCACCATAGCCATTCCGCTCGCAGAAGCCGCCAACTCCGCCTTCTGATAATCCTCTTCTGCCAATGCGGAAACGATTCCGTTAATGGAAGCAAGCAATCCTCTCATTTCCGTTAAGACCAAATTTCTCTCTTCCGGGTTTAAATGGATTGCCACTCTTCCGTCTATCGATTTAGACACATTACCCAAAAAGAAAAAGTAAAGAAAAACAGAAACAGATATCGCCCATAATAATATAGAGATGAGTCCTAAGGGTATTTTTTTCACAATTTACTCCATTTTAAGAATAGCAACGTTTTATAATATACATTATATATACTTTAAGTTCAACGAACCAGCTTGATAAAAAAATCGGTCAATGCTTCCGGCAATTCTTTCGGGTTTGGCAAGATCCTATAGGATTCCTTTCCGAGCATTGCGGGAAGATATTGTTTTGCACTTTTATCTATTGCAAGTGCAAAGACCCCCACATTCGATCTCTCACATTCAAGAACCGCTTTTTTCACGTCTTCTATTCCGTATTTTCCTTCGTAACGATCATAATCATTCGGTTTACCATCCGTTAAAAGAAGGATCCAACGTTTTTGGCTTTTTTCAGCTTGGATCAGAGAAAGAGAATGTCGGATCGCAGGTCCAATTCTAGTATATCCCTTAGCCTCCATAAGCCCTATTCTTTCTCTGGATCTTTCCCAAGGTTCATCAAAACTTTTTATATTAGAATAATCGCAATGATTCCTGGTATTGGAATAAAATGAATCAATCCTAAAACGATCTCCGAATTCTGAACAGATCTGCCCGAATAAGACCAAGGAGGCCTTTTCCACATCCAAGATCCTTTGGTTATCCACATACGAATCGGTAGATAAACTCATGTCCGCAAGCAGAAGAATGGAAACTTCTCTGAGCCTATTTCTGTCCGACAAATACACATTTTCAGTCGGAGTTTGTCCACAAGATAGATCTGAGAAATATTGCAAAGCAGCGTCCAGATCCAAATCCTCTCCATAAGATTGTCTTTTTAGAGAAGTTTTAAGATTAAAGAATCGATTCATCCTGGAACGAAGCGAATTTAAGGTGCTATAATTTTCTTCGAAGACTTTTTTCGTGAATCCTAAGTCTGCATCCGAAAATTTCTTAGGAAACACCTTACAATGATCTTTTCTATATTTCCTTTTTCTAAAGTCCCATTCATCGTACGAGATAGGATTTTCTTCCGAGCGATCATTCTCCACTTCTCCAGCAAATAATCCCGAGAAAAAATCTGTCCTAAAAATGGAATGTGTAGGTTCGTTGGAACGAACAGTATGCCTAAGATCCAGCTCTCGAATCGCATCTTCTTGTTCCGATAAAGTATCGGATCCGTCAAAGTCTCGCCAGTTTCCTTGGAATTCTTCTGCTGTTTCCACCTTTTCGAATTGGTGCATCAGGGTATAATCTTCTTGGGATTTCAGATCCGCTTGAATCGTCTCTATCCTTTCTCTAGGCTTCCCTTCCAACTCCGTTTGGATTTGGTCCTGTTCTGTTTTCTGAGAGAGTAATTCTTGAGAAGAGATCGGAGCTTCTAGCTTATTTAAAGAAGAAGACATCCAAATCCCATGCAATAAGGAAAGATCCTCTGGCAATTGTTTATTTTTTAATATACCTTTTTGGAATTCACTCTCTACTTTCTGTACGGATTCAATCAGCCATTTTGCATCCGGAAAATTTCTTTCTAAGCTCAAAAGCACCTTTGGATACGTTTCGGCCGCAGCTTTTAAGGATTCGCTCCTGCTTCTACTCTCATCCTTCTTCCAATGAAATCCCAATCTTCTTTGCTCTGAAATATAAAGTATTCTGAATATATAAAATTCAAAATTCGATAATGTCTCCGATCCATGAGAATAGGATTCCGGTAAAAAATAGATCTGATCTTGAAATCCTCCTTCTTTTTCAGCGGGCAAGATCTCTACATTCTCTCCGGTCAAAGATTTGGCCAAGACAGACAGTCTGGTTTTAACTTCGGAGAGTTTTACTATTTTACTTTTTAGGAATGGATCTTTTTCGGAAGTGAAAATTTCTCTGACAGTATTATAGGTTTTTTTAAATACGAATTCTTCCCAACCCATATCAGATCATCAAAGAGACAAGATCTTTTAAGGAACGGATCGTATCCGGATCATCACTTAATGGTTGCACTATGGCAACTTCGCAAGACAGACGAGAAGGTAATCCGGTAGAGATCAATTTTGCCGCATCAACGAGTAGCCTTGTGGAACAGGATTCCAATAATCCCAACTCGGTCAGATTTCGGATCTTCTCGGCGAGTTTTACTAACTTAGAAGAAATGGAAGAAGAAACTCCAGTCTCTTTACTCAATATCTCTATTTCCGTTTCTTTATCTGGATAATCGAATTGTATGGATATAAATCTTTGTCTTGTAGAAGGTTTTAATTCCTTCCAACCTCTTTGGTAACCAGGATTATAAGAAGCAACCAAAACAAACGAATCTGGTGCTTTTAAATTTTCATTCTTTCTATCTATATAGATTTCCCTCCTGTGGTCCGTTAAAGGATGGATAGATACGATCGTATCAGGCCTTGCCTCCGCTATTTCATCTATATATAATATTCCTCCCGACCGAACACTTCTCGTCAAAGGTCCATCCTGCCAGACTGTTTCGGAACCTTGGATCAAAAATCGTCCGAGTAGATCCACTGCAGAAGTTTCCTCATGACAAGATACACTTGTCATAGGTAGACTCAACTTAGAGGCCATAAATTCCACAAAGCGAGTTTTGCCACAACCAGTGGGGCCCTTGAGCAGGATAGGAAGTTTATTCTTATACGCGTGTTCGAATATCTCTATCTCCTGCCCGATCGGTCTATAATAAGGGACTTCCCCTTCTCCAGAATACATTCCATTTTTATGATCTGTTTTAGGATCTACGGGCAAGAGAAATATCTCCCGAAGCTTGTTCCGCACCCAGGGCCTCGTCTGTAGGTGTTCCAAAACGTATGAAGTTTATAATGAATGCAATAATCCCGGCAGTAAACACAAGTGCGGCCAAAACTAAACCTAAGAAGTGAACTTGGATCTCTTTTTGGACAGTCAAAAAGTCTAATCCGAGTTTTCTCTCCAAGTAAACCTGTGCGATACCCGCCACAGCAAATGCACCGGTCATTCCCAACATTCCTATATTAGAAGCCCAGAATGCAAAAAGTCCGGTAGGATTATTCCAAAGTTTTCTGCCAGTAAGTAAAGGCATTGCGTATGTCAAGATAGCAAAGACGATCATTGCATAAGCTCCCCAAAATGCGAGATGCCCATGCATAGCTGTGATCAAGGTCCCGTGAGTGTATAAGTTCACTTGAGGAAGAGTATGTGCAAATCCCAAAAACCCTGCTCCCACAAAAGACATGACTGCACTTCCGATCGTCCAAAAAAGAGCGATCGTATTCGGATGGTTCCTTCCACTTTTTCGATACATAGAGATCGCAAACATTGCCATCGCAAGGAATGCAAGTGGCTCTAACATCGAGAAGAATCCCCCTACCCATTTCCAATATTCAGGAACTCCAATATAGTAATAATGATGGCCTGTTCCTAAGATCCCGGATAAGAAAGTCAAACCGACGATCACGTACAGCCACTTTTCGATAACTTCACGGTCTACTCCCGTAAGCTTGATAAGAAGGAAGGAAAGTATCCCTCCCATGATCAATTCCCAAACTCCTTCTACCCAAAGATGGACTACCCACCAACGGAAATAAGAATCCACCGTTTGGCTGTTAAATTGGATCATTCCAGGAAGATACAAAAGTGCGGCGGAAAAAAGACCGAAATATAGGACCAGAGCTGTTGTAGTATATCTTTTCCCTTTCCAGACGGTCATTCCTATATTAAAAAGAAATAATAGAACGTTAACGACTACCAGATAATCTAATGGCCGTGGGATCTCTAAAAACTTTCTTCCTTCCCAAATATTAAAATGGAATCCTATGATGGACACCACTCCGACCAAGATGAGAGAGATTAATTGAATATAGGCAAGTTTTTCGGAATAGATCTCTCTATCAGATTCGTCTGGAATAATATAATGAGCAGCGCCCATAAAACCTGTCAGTAGCCAAACCACCAATAAATTCGTATGCGTAGCCCTTGCCGCATTGAATGGGATCCAATCATGGAGAACATCGAATCCCATTCTGGCAAATCCCATCACGAACCCATAAATTATTTGCAAGGACAATAAGAGCATGCAGGTGGCAAAAAACCAATACGCAATTTTTTGAGATTTATACTTCATAAAGAAACCGTTATATTCTAATCCTATTTGTTTATTTCAACTGAGAGAGATAAGAGGACAGATCCTTGATCTCACTATCCGTAAGCGGAAGTTTAGGCATTGCTGTGCCAGGCTTGACCTTTTGTGGATCCTTCAACCAATTTTGTAGATATGCCAGATCGTATTTTTTTCCGACTGAATCCAAAGCAGGACCAACATTCCCTCCGGAACCGGCAACGGAATGACAAGCGGTGCAGATCTGTTTGAACTTTTCTGGTTGAGTGACAGAAGCAGATTCAGAATTTACGATTTGGGTAGAAGTTTTATATTCCGGCTTAGGAGGAAAACCTTTTAGATCCAGCTCTCCATTCCATTTCAAGAATGCGATAATATCCGAGATCTGAGATTCCGAAAAATCATACTTTACCATTTTTCTTTCTCCAGGATACATCGCCTCTGGATCCTTTAAAAACACGCGGATCCATTCTGGACCTCTTCTTTCGTATACCTTTGTCAATTCGGGAGCGTAATACGCTCCTTCTCCCAAAATTGTATGACATCCCATACAATTATTTTTTTCCCAAAGTTCTTTACCTCGGATCACCTCTTCGCTCAAGGTTCGAGAAGAAGGAGAAGAGTAAACGTACTTTAAGGAATCATATGTAAGCATCAGAAAAACTGCGGAAAATAAAAAAGTCCCGACCAGGAAAAATAATTTCGCCTGAAATTTTGTAAGCATACCTTAATCCTTATCTCAAAAAAAACCGCGAGCTCGCAGTAAACAGTGATTTAGAAATCGGAGAGCATTCTGGGCGATATTTCAAAAAATTTCCTTGATATAGATCAAACATATTAAGAAAATTTTGAGAATCTTTGGCTTGAATTATTCAGAAAAGACAATATAAAACAGTCGTTATGACTAAAACTTTAAGCGTTCAAGCAAGTGATCATTGGGCCGAAATCCAAAGAGAATTCCCAAACGAAATCTCATCTATCGGTATCCGAAAAAAGATCTTAAAAGGCGAAGTAGTGTTTGGCGAAAGAGATCCTTACGATGGATTCTTCGAGATCATATCAGGTATCTTTAAAGTATATTCTTTATCTCCGGATGGAAAAGAAGCCATCCTAAAAGTATTTTATCCAGGAGAATTGATCGCTTCTCATCCGATCTTTCAACCGCAAGAGCCCTGTTTTTATCCTGCATTCTGTGAAGCGTTAAAAGACGGCGAATTGACCTACTATCCTAAAAGGGAATTCACTTCCTTCTTATTCGAAAACAATAAAGCACTCTATTTATTTTCAGCGGTCACTATCCAGCATCTCAACTATTTCAGAAAAAAACTGGTAGAGAATCTTCATCTCTCTGTTAAAGACAGGATCTTGAATTTTTTAAAAGAATGCGGAGCCATTCAGAAATTTATCACACTTCCAATCACTAAAAATCAATTGGCATCATTAATAGGCACCACTCCTGAATCGGTAAGTAGAGCATTCAGATCTCTCTTGGATGAATCCATTCTTGAAGAAAAAGATTCTTCTTATAAGATCATAAAGGAGAATGGACCAAAAGAAACTCACGAATTCCCTGCATTGAGGCAATAACCCTCGATCCAGTCGAATTTTTAAGCTTGACCCCTCGATAGTGCATACACACCATTTGGTTAGAAGATATGAAAAATAGCCCTTCCCCTTCCGAACTCAAAAAAATAGGACTATCTTGCCTAAATGTTAGCTTAAGAAGGACAGCAAGGTTGGTTACATCTTATTATGATTCCATACTCAGACCTTCCGGTCTTAGGATCACACAATTCAGCATCTTAGTCGGAATAGGATATGAAGACGAATGTAGCATCACTGATCTTTCTAGACTCACAGATATAGACAGAACTACCCTGCAAAGAAGTTTAGAGATCCTAAAGCGGGACGGTCTAATCCGGATCGAAAAAAAAGAGGCTGGGAATATTCGAAATCTTTCTCTCACTAAAAAGGGAGGATCTAAATTAGCGGAAGCAATCCTACTTTGGGAAGAAGCTCAGAACGAGATCACTAAATTATTGGGAAAACCTAAATTCCAAGAAACCCTAAAGATACTCTCTGAAGTCAGAAAAATCCCAGTATTGGAAGCTCAAAACTAAGTCTAAAAGAATATATAATAGAAAATATTTTTAGGCAATATAGTGTATATACAACATACTAGGAGGAAAAATGGTAGTCATAGTAGACGGGGCGAGGACCCCTTTTGGAAAATTCGGCGGAGGATTAAAAGATTATAGCTCCTCAGATTTGGCGGTGATCACCGCCAAAGAAACCATTCGCAAAACAGGCGTGGATCCTTCAAAAATTGAAGAAGCGATTTATGGAAATGTAATACAGGACAATAAAGACTCTGCTTACCTTGCCAGACATATTTCTCTCCGATCAGGTCTTTCCGAGCAATCGAGTGCACTTACCGTAAATAGACTTTGCGGTTCCGGACTAGAAAGTATCCTAATAGGAGCACGTAAAATTCTATCTAAAGAAAATACATTGGTCCTCTCAGGAGGAACCGAATCAATGAGTAACGCTCCTTTCGTATTAAAAGGCGCCAGATGGGGAAACAAGTATGGAGATACGATCGCAGAAGATAGATTAGCCCAAAGCCTTACAGATTGTTTTGCGGACCTGACCATGGGAATGACGGCGGAAAATATCGCTCAACATTTTAAAATTTCCAGACCGGAGCAGGATGAATGGGCCGGAATTTCACAAGTAAGAGCGGAGAAGGCCACAAAGAGCGGAACCTTCTCCTCCGAAATGATCCCAGTCCAAACCGGAGGAAAAAAACCAGTCGTAGTGGATAAGGACGAACAGATCCGAGGTGAAGAATGTGTAGTACAATTAAAAAATCTACCAACTGCATTTTTGAAAGAAGGAACTGTCACAGCAGGAAATGCTTCCGGGATCAATGACGGAGCATCCTCCGTTCTACTTGCTTCCGAAGATTGGGCAAAAGAGAACGGAACAAGACCTTTGGCATCCATATTAGGTTATTCGAATATAGGATGTGACCCTAAAATGATGGGTTTAGGTCCCGTATTTGCCATTCCGAAAGCGTTACAAAATGTAGGACTTAGTTTAAAGGATATAGATCTATTTGAGATCAACGAAGCCTACGCTTCTCAAACCCTAGCCGTGATCAAAGAATTGGGATTAGATCCCGAAAGAACAAATGTGAACGGAGGGGCAATCGCTATAGGACATCCTCTGGGTGCAAGTGGAACAAGAGTCACCCTGGCACTCGCCTATGAATTAAAACGTAGAAATCTAAAGTATGGAGTTGCCTCCCTTTGTATAGGAGGAGGACAAGGGATCGCAATCGTATTAGAAAATTATAATTTTAGAAGATAATTTTCGAACAGCGAAAGAGATATTAGCGAAAATACTGCGATGCACCGCTTGTGGTGCTTCGCAGATTGTAGCGAATAGCTCGGCCCGCGAAGCGGGTTCGCCCATAAAACTTTAAGGAAAAAAGAGGGCTCGCCTATTGAAAGAATCCGTTACCCATAGACCGCAAGGGGCAACTGCCACAGAAACAACACTTCCCGTATTTTCTGCAGTAACAGCAGAGTTAAAGACCGAAGTAAAATCAGGTTTACCTAATACTCTGTCTGCTCCTTGCCCAATGGTAAACGGAGGGGAAAAACGAACAGCCCTTCCGTTATTCGTATCGGCTACCCAAACTGCCCCATTTGGCTCGATGCTAATTCCATTCGGGCCCGTTAAGGCAAAGCGGCTTGTTCCTCCACTTGAGGCAGAAAAGTTGGGCTGCCCTAAAACCATGTTTGCTTGCATTCCATTTGTAAAAGGAGGGCTAAATCGAAGAACTCGATTATTTGCAAAATCTGAGACCCAGAGATTTCCCACTGAATCCGTTGCAACACCAGTAGGACTGGTAAACCTGGTATTCGACGCGGCTCCGCCTCCGGCGGCCGTAAAGTCATCTGCGCCGATTACCAGGTCAGCATCCTGGCTTGAAGTAAATGGCGGTGAAAAACCTAGAACCCGATTATTGAAATAATCCGCAACCCAAACTCTGTCGCCTGGGCCTACTGCAACCCCGTAGGGATTACTCAGGGTGTTTATAGTCCGGGAGGATACTCCAGTTCCAAGCATCATATCAGGCGAATCTCCAGAACTCATTCCAGGAGCATAATGCTGAACAGCATTCCCAGTTGAAGTAGTTCCGGAAACCACCCAGATCCCGCCGCTTAAATCCATGGCGATTTGTCTCGCCTCCATTGGGGAGGCAGTAAGTATAATGTCTGCGTTCGCATTAGTCTGTAAAGGTGATGGAAAATGCATGATCCTGGCATCGGAAGGACCGCCATAAGAATCAGTTATCCAAAGCCCCCCTTGAACGTCCATTGTGGCTCCGGAAATAGATCGGAATTGATTGGGGGCTGTTCCAAAAGAACTGCTATCCGTAAAATCCGATTGGCCTATAACGATGGTAGCCGCTTCTCCGTTCTTAAAAATACTACAGGAATTTCCGACCACTCCACCGCAGGTGGAGCTCGTATCGTTTAGAAGGAATTTTAAAAGTTGGGTGTTTAAAAAAGCATTACTTGAGGGATCACAAGGATTCTCGGTGGAAATAGCCCCGCAACTTATAAGAAAGGAAGCAAATGAAATATATAATAAATTTTTAATATTATGAAACAAGGAAGAAAGTCCGGACATTCGATAAGTAATTTAGACAAACTGCTTTCGATTGCAAAGCAATTTATTTACCAATCGGGCGAAATCCGAATCCCTCAAACGAGTAGTTTTCTTTTTAGCTTTTGGATCTCTTCCGATTTTCTTTCTACAGACCAGTTCCATTCTTTGCCTGCAATCTCTGCCACTTTGGAGAGTATCTCGTCAGAAGGAAGTCCAACAGTTCCAAGTCCAGTTCGCCTTAGGAAAATATCCTGCAGGTTCGTCGCCATTTCGAAACGAATTGCGTATAAAACTTGGGCTGCTAATTCTCCATCTTCGTCCAATACTTCCGATAACTGTGTAGAAGTATTTGCTAACTCTAAAATAGACACGTATTCCGTTCCATGGTGCCGAACCAGGTATTCTATTGTGTTTTCAGAAATATTAGGATAAGAAGTTTTAGCATTTTCTAAATAAGATCGTATATCGGAAATCTCGCATCCTTTTAGGAATTTCTTTTTAGAGACACTCGGTCCGATATTTCTAGAGAATTTCTTGTGTATGAGTTTGAATATTTTCTCTGCGAAATGTCGGCTAGTAGTATATTTTCCACCACCGGCACTGATCAGCCCTTCTATTCCCTCTTTAGAATGATCTTGTAATTCCGATTTTCTAGAAGCAGAATAAGTTCCCTTGTCTTCTGCTCCAGTTTCTGCAAGAGGTCTGAGTCCGCCGTAAGCAAACTCCACGTCCTTTAGTTCTAATTTTTCAGAAAGTAGACCGGAGGAATTGATATATTCCAAAAATTCTAAAATACTTTCCTGAGAAAGTTTCCAATCTTCCACAGGACCATAGTACGCTTTTTCTGTAGGGCCTATCATATTTTTCCCTCTCCAAGGAGCGAAACTGAAATGCCCTTTTTTTCCTACATGAAGCACCATGGTGTCGAAATATTTTTTGGTGATAAGATAGATCCCTTCGGATCTTGTTTTAGGGACCGGAACTTTTATCTTTTTGGTTCCGTTCAGAAAATCCTGGCTCCAAGGCCCAGAGGCGTTAACGGTCACGGAAGCTTTTAATTTTACGTTTTTATTATGAATGGTGTCTTTGACCAGGGCTCCGATAACTCTGTTGCCCTCGAAGATCAATTCTTCTGCTTTGGTATAATTAGAAATGGATGCGCCTTCTTGGACTGCCGATTTCAGAAAGGCTAAAGTCAATCTTTCCGGACTGGGCATGATACAATCATAAAAATAGATCGCCGAGTCCATACCACTCAAACCCCTGCTTTGGACCTCCTTTTTAGAAAGGTTTTTATGTGCAGGGATCCTTTTGGATTTGTCCCAGGTCCAGTTTCTATCAAAGGAAAGTAGATCGTATACGAATAGACCAATCCTTTCCAAGAGACCAGGATTCGGAAGGATCATCGGATAAGGATAGACTAGGTTGGGAGCGATATTGGATAAGATCCTTCTTTCTTTCAGAGCCTCTCTGACTAACGATAGATCAAAACGTTTTAAGTATCTTAATCCACCATGGATCAGTTTTCCTGTGGCAGATGACGTTGCCCCGCCGAAATCTTCTTTTTCGACCAAACAAACAGAAAGTCCCCTACTCGCCACCTCATAGGCCAAGGCAGAACCCGTGATCCCACCGCCTATGATCAATACATCAAAATAGGCCTCTTCGCCTACTTTTTCGATAAATCGTTCCAATTTTTGAGGACTCATTTACCTGCCTTAGAAGAAGTAGTTATCTCTCTAATCTCTTTTTGCAGGGCAGCCCTTTCACTTTCTATATTCCATAGTCCTAAACGAAAAATTAATATAGGAAGTCTCCATTTTTCTACTTCTCTCCAATCCATTCCGGAAACGGAAAGATATCTTTTCAGGTAACCCTTTAAGATGAACTTTCTAACTACAGTATAAAATAAAATTTTTAAGAACGGAGTTCCCGGCCAAAGTTCCGCATCTTGAAATAGAAAAACGGTCGAGGCTACGTCTGCAGCCGGATCCCCTTTTAAAGCAGTCATCCAATCTATGATTACAAATGAATCATTTGCGACGATCACGTTTTCTGGATGAAAATCCAGATGTAGAACGGAGGATCCTTCCGGCAAATCTTCTATTAATTCTTTTGCGATCTTCTTCTCGTCTTTACTTAAAAAAGAAAGAGGTTCTTTTGAAAGAGTTTTAACCGCTTCCGATCTGATATCCTTCAACTTCTTTGCTCGTTTACTATGCAAATCCAGATGAAGATCTGCAAGTATTCTAGAAAGACTGAAAAAAGTCAGAGGTTTTTTATCTGGAAGTTTGGTGAGAGAAATCCCATCCAGTCTATCAAAGATCAATCCTTGTCTATCCCCGACCTTGACCTTCTCATAACATTTCATAGAGGTGGCGCCTGTAGAAAAAGCGATTACAGAATTAGAATATTCGGTATCTATTTCAGAGGCAGGGATCTCTTTAAAAAATAATTTTAGGATCTTACTCGGTCCGTATTCCGAAATTTCGGCGGACCTACCTATTGCGAGTGAATTCCCAGGACTGGGTCGGTTTGATTTTTTAGGAGGCATGATTCTCTTCTCTATTTGTTTGGCAAAACTGATTCTATATTTGTATATTCATGAGCAAGAAGTAATTTCTTCCGTCGACCGGCTTCAAGTGCCCGGAACAGGCTCTTAAATAAGTTTGATACCGAATTTTTCAAGAACGTAATTAAAAGAAATAAAAAGCAAAACAGTTAAGAGCACACAAGAACCAAGTGCAAACCAAAAGCCAAATGTGGAATATAACTTAGGAAACACCAAGAACATCGGTAAGGTAGGGATCACAAACCAAAAAGTATAATATGCATGATTAGAGATCTTTTCCGGATCTGTCTTTTCGAACTGCAACCAGAGTAAAGTAAGAATGGTCACTAAAGGAAGAGAAGCGATTAAGGCTCCTAAACGATCGTTCCTTCGGGCGATTTCCGAAATTAAAACTACTAGTGCAGAAGTCACTGCGTATTTAACGATAAGAAATAACATAGGATCTCGAGAATTAGCAAAGTAGTAACGTATGGAATTTCCACAAGTTTATAAACAAAAAGAAAAATCCTATTTTTTAGTTTTCCTGCTAATCCCTAAGACGGAAATATCATCTTGTTTTGGAGATCCGGCCAAGAATTCATCTAATTTCTTTAATATTTGATCGATTCCTTCTCCCATAGGAATTCCTTTTAGATTTCCTACGATCTTTTCCACCCTCTCTTCTCCGAACTCTTCCTTATGAGAATTCCATTGTTCAAAAAGACCATCCGTAAAAAGTATTAGTTTAGAATCTTGAGTGAATTTCATTTCATTGGAAGTGTATTTAGTGTTTGGGATCACACCCATGATCCTTCCAGTTTTTTCTAAGGAATGGATCTCTTGGTCTTGGATCAAATACTGAGGCACATGTCCTGCGGAAGAATAACGTATCAAGTTCAGGTTTGTATCAATATCTACCACGATACAAGTAAAGAATTGATTCAAGTTTTTGAATGTATGCAAGAACTCATTGTTTAGATGAAACAAGATCTCTGTAACACTATAAATCCCACGCTTTAAGGATTCATAAATTGCTTTGATTGCCATGGTCAAAAGTGCGGCTTGCACCCCGTGCCCTGTAGCATCTGCAAGAAATACCCGAGTGAGTCCAGGACGAAGTTCCATGATATCGAAAAAATCTCCTCCGACTTCTGTGAGAGGAAGATATCTCACAGTAATTTCCAATTCTCCCGTGAGTTTATCTTCTTGAGAGATAATACCTGATTGGATCTTTCGAGCAGTAGATAGGTCACTTTGGAGTAAGCTTAGGTTATGTTCCAACTCTACAGCCAACGTTTCCTTTTCTTTAATATTTGTCCTGATCTTGTCTAATACCAAGTTATATCTTTCAGCGATCTGGCCCACTTCTGTGAACGGTTCTATCGAAAGATCCTGGCTTAGATCTCCAGTTTGTTTTTGGTATTCCATTTCCAAGAACAGATCTATCAACTCAGTAGTTGCCCTATGTTCTGTATAATTCAGACCTTGGTATTCGTTTTGAGGAGAAACTCTCAGGCTATAAAACCGGTGGATCACAAAAAGAAGCGGATAACTTACACCGAAAGAAAGGACAGCGCAGGAGACCACACCCAGTAATTGCACAAGGATCTGTGTAGTTCTGTCCAACCCCGTATCTAAAATAGAAAGATCTCCAAAAAATCCAACCGCCAAAGTACCCCAAATCCCCGACACAAGATGAACAGGAATAGCCCCAACAGCATCGTCCAGTTTAAGTTTGTCCAAAAGGACTCCCGCTTCGAACATTAAAATTCCTGCAATTAGTCCGATGAGAAGAGATTCCAGAGAATTGACTGCATTACAAGGAGCAGTGATTGCTACAAGTCCTGCCAAGGTGCCGTTTAAAGGAAGAGTAGCTTCTGCATATTTCAAACGGATCCAACCATAGATCAAACTGGAAGCCATTCCTCCGGAAGCAGCAAACATAGTATTTACGATGATCTTTGGTACTTCGGAGGTAAATGCAAGTGTGCTTCCCCCATTAAATCCAATCCAACCAAACCATAAGATCAAAGTTCCAAGCATCGCAAGCGGAAGATTATGCCCTGTGATCTTTCGGACAGATCCATCCTTACCGTATTTTCCCGTTCTGTTCCCGATCAAAATCATCGCAGAAAGTCCGACCCATCCGCCTACACTATGCACAGCAGTAGAACCCGCGAAGTCCATAAAGCCAAGATGAGAAAGCCAGCCCGTAAATTGATTCCAGTCTTGCAGATTCCTTCCCCAAACCCAATGACCAAAGATCGGATAGATCAAAGAAGAAATGATGGTAGTGACAATAATATAAGCACCGAATTTCATTCTTTCCGCAACGGCGCCGGAGACGATAGTTGCGGCAGTTCCGCAGAACATGAGTTGGAATAAAAAGAAAACGGAGATCTCCGGGCTTGTTTTTGAAAAATCAGAAAAGAACATATCCTTTCCGATCCAACCATAATAGGTTGTGCCGAACATGAGTCCGAATCCTATTGAGTAGAAAACGAGAGTTGCAATTCCGAAATCCGTAATATTCTTAATTGCTACATTGATCGAGTTCTTGGTTCGGGTCAGGCCGGATTCCAAACATAAAAATCCGGCCTGCATGAAAAATACCAATCCGGAAGAAAGAATGATCCAAAGAATATCGAAATTCGTTTTAGGCATCGAATTTCTTATTCCAGGAAATGATAAGCGAATTGGCAAGAATAGTTTGTTTTTCCGGGATGTTTACCCGAACAATAACTCCAAGTTATCCAAGGTGCTTTCCCAAGCCCGGAGATCAGATTTGGATCATAATTTCCGGACTCACCCAATGGGATTTATGCAGCTAGGTTCAATTGGATATATCTTGACAGGATCTCGCGAACTTTAGCATTCAATTTTGATCTGCCTGGAATCTGTTCGT
Source organism: Leptospira johnsonii (assembly GCF_003112675.1). NCBI lineage: Bacteria > Pseudomonadati > Spirochaetota > Leptospiria > Leptospirales > Leptospiraceae > Leptospira > Leptospira johnsonii. Next base: position 37,351 of record NZ_BFAY01000008.1, read on the forward strand.
AAAGGATCCAATTCGCGTAATCCACTGCAAACATATCTTTAATATTCTGTCTGGCCTTTGTCCACTGTTCCTTGATCTTCTTCTTTGCTTCAAAAGTTAAACTTGGACTATTAGGAAAATACTCCAGATACTCATTATACTGAGAAGTCATAGTGTCAGGAGGGGAATCTTTCCATTTTCTACCGCGAAACGATCTTTCAGTCTCCCAACGAAACTCCCCTAACGCTTTTGTTACCGCTAGATCAATGTTCTCTTTAAAAACAGTCGGGAAAAGAAGTCGGCTACGAGATATATTCCCTTCGGAAGTATCCTGCCATAAAACTCCCCTGTCTCCTCCATAAGGTAGTAAAATAAAATCGGCAAAATATTCCTTTCGCATCCAATTAACAATCTTCAGATTGGAAGAAGAATTTGCATTTACCTCTCTGCTAAAAAGTCCAGGGTCCATCTTCAGAATCTTTTCTACACTTGTAGAAATTTTATGAGGATGCAAAAGACTCCCAGCTGTATCTCCGTAAAATTGATCTTCAGACAAAATGGGATAAGCAAAATTCGGATTTAAAGAAATTCCCAGTATCCCCATATAAAGAAGGCTATCCAATTCCCAGTCCAACAGTTTCAGCAAGTATTCCTTATCGCGTAAATTTTTGACTTCCGCTCCTTGGTTCCAAAGCAGTTTGGACTTCTCTACCTGGTCGTATGTTTGGCCCATCTGGTTTTTAGATGGATTCCTTTTACCGCCTAATACGAGATTTAACCAGTCGGGAAATAGATGGATCAAAATTTTCGACTTAGATTCGGATGCAGTTGCAGAAGTCACCTTCAGTGCTGCAACTGAAGATTCCAAATCGATAATCCTTCTTTCCGAAACCAAAGTTTCATCCAGAAAGAAAAAATACATAAAAAGAAGAACCGGTTTTGGTATATTTTCCGTCTGGGATCTAAATTTCAAAAAACAAGCACGATACAACTGAATTAATATTTTATAATCTTCTTGCCTGTGTTTTCGGCGAATATATCCAGGGTGCTCCATAAAGGATTTCACCAAATTCCGGATTTGTCCAGCTACATCGGGTGCCACACTTGAATACTCTAGGATTGTAGTAAGGCTATCCTTATATTCTTTGTAAATCTCTCCTGGCTCAATAGGTTCCTGAACGACCTTTGTTTCAACGAACTTTTTTTCGCGAGGCGCCTCTATCCAATTAGTCGTTCTTATGTTGTCTTTCTCAGGAATATCCTTGATAAACAAATCGAAACCCATTTCATTATGAGAACGCAATGTAGCAGTCACCTTAAACCAAATATTATTCCAATTTTGAAAATACAGTTGAACGTTCGGATTTTTCTTAAGAGAAAGAAGATTATCTCCCCTCTTAGCATAGATCTTTCCTGAAATCCTTTTGCCCAATGATATATCGCTCGCCTCATCGACTTCCAACAGAATTGCCGAGTCTTCCTTGGTATTGATCTGTAAAATAGCTGGAATATATCCAGGTTGCGAGTTTTCAGAGAGGCTTACTGCCGTATCCGTCAGCTGCACCAGCAAAACGATCTTCCATGAAGGAATGTTTGTATGGTCACCTAAAAATTTCATGAATTCCACAATGAAATATTTCGCATACCAGGCAGGATCCTCAGAGATCTTGCGTAATTTAGTATAAGAAAGCTGGTATATAAATTCATGAAAAAGGATTATATCCTTACTTTGAAAGACTCTAAGATCCAATTTTGCCAAAATCCTTTCTCTATAAGCCTTGGTACGTTCATTCCTCTTCTTGGCCAACTTATGTAAGATATATGCGATTGCCAATACGGTAAATAATAGGATAGTACCGTTTACCGTAGAAGCCCAAGTGAACTCAGGCCATATGAGAATCTGCTCCGAATTGTGAATTTGACTTAATATGTTCATTCCTAAAGGATAGTCTCAAAAATCCTTCAGTCAAGCAGGTTTCCTAAAAAAATATTTATATGAAAGATAGTTGTTATTTTATTATTTTATTATATTTTAATATTTTAATCTAAACAAATAGATCAACTTCTATACCGAACAGTCCAAAGCCTCCATAGTTTTAACCCGAAAACGATCAAATAAGATACAAAAGGCCCCTTCCCCCCTTGGTCACCCCCCACCCATATTTCCAAAAACCTTCATTCCTCATATAACCCACAATCTCTCATAAATATGCAATAGAGATCGAAATAATTCGGTTTTTACGTTTCTGAATATCAATATTCAATCAATAAAAAAACGTTAGTTGTCACCAAGGAAGAGACCCCGCTTCCGTTAATGATTGATAAATTTTAAATAAACATCACAATATAGGAAGAAAATGAGTCTCACCTAACACAAGGACCTTCTTCCTTTTAGGATAAGTAGGAACGCTTGGGGTTAAAAAAATGAATTTTTATCAGATATCTCCATCCATTCGCGAAATCCCTCAAACAATCGTTAGGGTCCGAAAAATAACATTTGGAAAGAAAAATACAATCATGAACCAGCAAATACAAAAAACAATATTACTCGTAGAGGACGAACCTTTGATCGGTTTAAAAGAGTCCGCACAGCTACAAGAATACGGATATAAAGTAATCCATGCATTAAACGAGCAAGAAGCGATGAAATCGGTCGAAAACAAGAATCTCATAATTGATCTAATCCTAATGGATATCGATCTAGGGCAAGGGACGAATGGAACCGACGTCGCCAGAAATATACTAAAAAATCACGATATTCCCATCCTATTTCTTTCCAGCCATGTGGAACGCGAAATAGTAAGGATGACGGAAGATATTACTACTTACGGTTATATGGTAAAGAATTCGAGCATTGCTGCGCTGGATGCTTCCATTAAGATGGCTTTTAGATTATATGATGCGCATTCGGATCTAAAAAAGAAAAGTTTAGAAATCGAAACCAAAAGGAGAGAATTGGAGTTTTCTGAAAAAAGATACCGCAGATTATTCGAATCGGCAAAAGACGGAATCTTGATATTGGATGCGAAAACCGGATTGATTGTAGACGTAAATCCTTTCCTTATGCAAATGTTAGGTTATTCCAAAGAGGAATTACTTAGTAAAAAAATTTGGGAAATCAACGCCTTTAAAAATATAAATTATTCCAAACAACTATTCAAAGAACTCCAGGATAAGGAATATGTACGATATAGTGATCTTCCTTTAGAAACTTTCGAAGGAGAGATGCTACATGTGGAATTCGTGAGCAATGTTTACCTTGTAGATAACGACAAAGTGATCCAGTGCAATATACGAGATATAACGGAAAGAAATCTGCACGAAAAAATCCTAGAGAATGATATTGATAATAAAAAAGCGTTACTCCGAGAACTTCAACATAGGACAAAAAATAGTTTTAGTCTAATCACAAGCTTGATTAGCCTTCGATCCATAGCGGCCAGTTCCGCGGAACTGAAAAATACACTCGAAGAATTAAATTTAAGAGTACAATCCATCTCAGATCTATACTCTTTATTATATGAAACAGAATCAATAGACAGAGTACAACTTACGACTTATTGCAATAAGGTAATCGAATCTATCGACAAACTTTCCGATAAGATCGAGATCCACGAAAATATTGAAAGAACATACGTGAGCGCCAAATCTGCAGCCATTATCGGAATGATTCTTGTGGAGCTATTATCGAATGCAGTTAAATACGCATTTCCAAACGGCCGAAAAGGAATTATCAATATTGAACTTCACAAGATCGGAGATAATTTGCAACTGACAGTCGAAGACAACGGAATCGGTCTACCTGAAAATTTCGATATAGCCGTTACGAAAACCTTAGGTTTACACTTAGTCAGCCTAATGACTTCCCAATTGAACGGAAATATAGAGTTTCCCAAAGAAAGCGGCACAAAGATAGTGATCGATTTTCCTGTATAAGGAAAATCTTAACGATTTGTTTTGATCCGAAATAAGTTTTATGATCGACAGATCGTCTTTTAAGGCCATAATAAAGTAGCGAAAGAAGTCTCGTCACAACTACACATCTGCCGCGCAAGACAAGCGGCTTCGTTCTTAAACAAGCGTAAGCCGAGATACAACATTAAATATACTTAAAATATTAGTGCGCACCGACCTTCGTTAAAGCCGTATCTCCATATTCCTCTCCTTGACCCTTGTTTCTGAATTGGGTCGTTCTAAACCTTAAATTCCAGGAGGAAATTTCGTATGGAATACAGCCCGGAGCTGTCCACCCTGAATCGTATTGCCTTTATAGGTAATTATCTTCCTCGCCAGTGCGGAATCGCAACCTTTACAACAGATCTTTGCGAGGCCTTTTCAGAAACTTATTCCGAAATAGCTTGCATTGCGCTTCCAGTAAACGACACGGATTCGGGTTATCCTTACCCACCTATAGTGCGCTTCGAATTGACCGAAAAAGATATAGCATCCTATCACCGAGCCGCCGATTTCCTGAATGTCAACAATGTCGATATAGTCTGTTTACAATTCGAATACGGAATATTCGGAGGAAAATCCGGAAGCCATATTATTGCTTTATTAAGAGATCTGCATATGCCGATCGTCACAACCTTACATACAATTTTGCAAGAACCGGATCCCGACCAACGTAAAGTACTGGAACAAATTGCAGCTATATCTGATCGACTAGTCGTTATGAGTAAACGAGGAGCAGAACTCCTAACAGCCGTTTATGGAATCCAGAAAGATAAGATAGACCTAATTCCCCACGGAATTCCGGATGTGCCATTTGTTGATCCTAGTTTTAATAAAGATATGTTCGGAGTGGAAGGAAAAATAGTTCTGCTTAGCTTCGGATTATTATCTCCGAACAAGGGAATCGAGAATGTGATCTCCGCATTACCTTCTATCTTAAAAAAACATGAAAACGTCGTCTATATTATCCTAGGGGCTACTCATCCACACGTTATACGAAACGAAGGTGAAACGTATCGACTTTCCCTACAATGGTTGGCTCGCGAAAAAAAGGTAGAAGGTAACGTAATTTTTTACAATCGATTCGTCAGTCTAAAAGAATTGATCGAGTTTATTGGCGCTACAGACATTTATATAACGCCCTATTTAGATTCCGCCCAGATTGTTTCCGGCACACTTGCCTATACCGTAGGAGCAGGTAAGGCAGTGATCTCCACCCCGTACTCGTATGCGCAAGAAATGTTGGCAGAAGAAAGAGGTATGTTAGTTCCGTTCAAAGACCCAGAAGGATTAGCGGATCAAGTTATTCAACTTTTGGACAATGAAGCAGAACGACATGCGATGCGCAAACGCGCCTATATTTATGGAAGATCAATGATTTGGCCTAAGGTGGCCTCGCGTTATAAGGAAAGTTTCGAAAGAGCAAAAGCAGAACGAAGACATTTTTCTCCCCCCGGCTTTCCTATCAAACCCTTAGACAAACGTCCCGAAGAGTTACCTCTTTTAAAATTGGATCATTTGCGTCGTATGACAGACGATACAGGAATTTTCCAACACGCATTCTTCACCATCCCAAACTATGAAGAAGGGTATACCACGGATGACAATGCCCGCGCTTTATTAGTCAGTACTCTTATGCAGGAATTAGGTAACGGAAATTTTGAACTTACCTTCCGTTATTTGGCCTTTGTCTGGTATTCTTATAATCGAAAAACGGGAAGATTTAGGAATTTTATGGACTACCAACGCAATTGGTCGGAACCAAGCGGATCCGATGACAGTCATGGCCGCGCTCTTAACGCGCTTGGAACGGTTCTCGGAAGAGCAGGCGATTCAAAACTTCCAAGTATTGCTGGCAGATTATTCGAACAGGCTCTTCCTGCAATTCTTAACACTTCCAGCCCGAGAGCATGGGCATTCGCTCTATTAGGAATTCATGAATATCTCCAACGTTTTGCAGGAGATAGAATGGCAAGCCGAGTAGAGGAAGAATTGTCCGAAAGACTTATGGTTCTGTATAAAAAAAATAATTCTACAGATTGGCATTGGTTCGAGGGAAGCCTTAGTTATTGTAATGCGGTAATACCACACGCAATTTTATTATCAGGAAAATCTCTACGGAACAAAGAGATGATCCAAGTCGGATTAGGATCTTTGGAATGGTTAGCCGATTTACAGAGATCTAAAACAGAAGGCGGTTACTTTGTTCCGATCGGTTCCAACGGCTTTTTTCAAAAAGGAGGATCTCAATCCCGCTTCGACCAACAACCTGTAGAAGCGCAAGCCATGGTTTCCGCCTGCTTGGCGGCCTATCGAATCACTCAAGATCTGAATTGGAGAAAAGAGGCTCGTTCAGCCTTTGAATGGTTTTTAGGACGGAATGATCTGAATACTCCAGTATATGATCCAACCACCGGAGGATGTAGAGACGGACTTCATCCAGACCGTGTAAATGAAAACCAAGGTGCAGAATCTACTCTCGCGTTTCTGCAATCTTTAGTCGAACTTCGTCTGACAGAAAACGTGTTTATCCATGAGGAATTATAATTTAAATGCTTAAATCTTATCCTGAACTATTTCAGCGTTATCAAAAAAATCCGATCCTAACCGCTTCCGACTGGCCTTATCCAGTTCACAGTGTATTCAATCCAGGTGCAACCTTACTCCAAGACGGGAGCACATTATTATTATGCAGAGCGGAGGATAGAACCGGACAATCTCATTTATGTACGGCCCGTTCCAAAAACGGAATCGACGATTGGAAGATCGACTCTAAACCTACGTTGGTTGCGGATCCGGAAAATCATCCTGAAGAACTTTGGGGAATAGAAGATCCACGCATAACGTATATTCCCGAATTACGTAAATATGCGATCGCTTATACTGTTTATTCCAAAGAAGGTCCGGGAGTAGCCCTTGCATTTACCGAAGACTTCCAAAAATTCGAACGTTATGGAATGGTCATGCAACCGGAAGATAAAGATGCCGCTTTACTTCCTCGCAAAATAGGAGGCTTTTGGGCATTAGTACATCGCCCTATGGGTCTACATGGAGCCCATATGTGGATTTCCTATTCTTCCGATCTAATTCGCTGGGGTGATCATAAACTGATGTTGGAAGCAAGATTAGGAGGATGGTGGGATGCAAATAAGATCGGACTTTCTCCTCCTCCGATAGAAACTTCTCAAGGCTGGCTAGTTATCTATCACGGAGTACGTCATAACGCCTCCGGCCCGATATATCGTTTAGGACTCGCTTTATTCGATTTGAATACTCCCGAACTTTGTCTAAAACGAAGTAGAGAATGGATTTTCGGTCCGGAAGAACCGTACGAATTATCCGGAGATGTGAACAAAGTAGTCTTTCCTTGCGGAAGCACCTTATCTAACGACGGGGATACGATCCATCTTTATTACGGAGCGGCAGATACTAGCATTGCCCTAGCTACGGGAAGCTTAAAAGTTTTATTGGAATGGTTAAATAGACAATAAAACTTTAATATAAGCATCTAATTTCTTATTCCATGAAATGATAAGCGAATTGGCAAGAAGCATTTATTTCAATTCCATAATATACTAGTTTTTAAAGATGTGAGATAAACTCAGGCTCCCTATCCCAGCGATCATGTAACCCATCTAAGTAACTTACTGGTACTGAGGCCCATTCCTTAGGGTCTAAATTATCCAATGCACCAAGATTGATTGCGATAAACTTTCCTCCCGCCTCCGGAATGTCTCCCCCTCCGCCGATTCCTACTCCGCAATGTTTACAGAACATTCCGTCTATCCGAGTAGAATAAACACTTACCTCGCTCTCACCTTCCAGATATTTGAAGTTTTCAGGTAGAGCTGAAGCACCCCAAAACCTTGCTTTTACACAACTTGTGCAGTTGCACTTAAACGTACCTTGGGTTAGGTCAATCCAAACTTCGAAACGAACCTTCTTACAACGGCAACTTCCTAAGTATTTTTTTAAAGCCATACGAATCCTTACTTAAATTGAAGCTCGAGGTTTTGCAAAGTACTGATCCAACCCTCTCGATGTCCTTTCATAGAACTTTCGTTAGAAAGCTTTTCATGCGTAAGAAGTATCTCTGTTCCTCCGTCTTTATCTTCGAAGATTACGGTTACCAAAGTTTCCTCTCTTTCCGGTCCTTCCCATCCATGCGTGAACACCAACTTTTCATTAATTATAATTTCTTTATATTCACCGCAGGCGATATACTCCTCTTCATCCCGGAGCATTATGGTTCTGTATTTTCCGCCCACTCTAAAATCCATTTTAATCTCACCGATAGTCAATTCCTTTGGACATCCCCATTTTTTCATCAATTCGGGACGAATCCAGGCTTCAAAGACCCTTGTTCGATTCGCTTTAATAAACTGAGAAATCTCTAATTTGTAATCGGTCGCTTTCATTATTCTTCTCCTTCCAACAAGTTTTTGAGAGAATCCAATTGTTCTTTCCAGAATCTTCTATAATAGCCAATCCATTTGTCGGCGCTCATCATAGCCTTACCATTCAGACTCAAATATGAAAAAGATCCTTCCTTTCTGCGATGAACAAGCTTAGCCCTTTCCAAAACCTTAATATGTTTGGAAGCGGCAGCAAGAGACATTTCGAAAGGTTCGGCGATTTCAGTAATCACTCGTTCTTTTTTAGATAAACTTCTGAGCATCGACCTTCTAGTAGGATCGGAAAGCGCCTGAAATATAAGATCCAGATCGTAAGATTTAGATTCAACCATATGGTTAAATGTATATCAGAAGGAGAATGTAGAGTCAACCATTTGGTTGAATGTTTTTGGAAAAAATTCTATAGACCGGAGTAGATATTCTAATCAGATATTTGGAAGCTTAAAATATTCGGAATGGAAAGATCTACTTCGGTCTTAATTCTCTTAAATTACACGCACCACATATTGTACAGCTGTAGAAGCAGGAGAAGTCTCAGTTCCGATCCTAGGGGCCCCGCTCGGTCCGTCCGAAATCGGATCTAATACGTAAATTACATTTTGCCCAATTTGAGAAGTTCCGGCGCCTGAGTACCCATCCGGGTGGATCAAATCGGCGGATATTCCGGTGACCGAGTGCCTATGGCTTTGGAATCTATCCTGGATCTCTTGCCCAATCCCGCCTCCATCATAATTTCCTCCGGCAGCTTTCGCTCTGCTGAAATGTTGTCCTGCACCTCTGGCAAAAATCCCTCTTCGGTCCGGAACATTGTATGTAGTAGAACCGTCCCCAAATCCGTATTGGATATGGGTAAGCAGAACTCCGGTTTGGGTTGCAGTTAGATCAATCGCAGCTCCTCCTTTAGTCAAAGAGATCTGAAAATCGTTGGCAGTCGGATTTATCACAAAGTAAGGAACATTTGACGTGATCCCACCTCCGGTGAATGAGAACTTCACCAATTGCCCCGCGCTAAGTCCATGAGAAGTGGATTGGATACGATCCGTTCCCGGAACAATGCTGATTACCGTCCGATGAACAAGGTTCCAGAGAGAAGAATATGCCGTCCTCGAAATTGCTTGGCCGTTCGCGACCATAAAAAGCGAGGGAATATTAGGGAAATCGAATTCAATGATCGCACCTAAAGGTATATTCGTCTGCGAAAGCAGAATGTTCAAAGAATCAATTTGCGATTGTAAATTCTCCACTTGAGATTGTAAGGAAAGATCGTTCGCATAGAGTGAAGTATATTCCTGGTCGAAGAGTAGGCCGTCGTTCGGCGTACTCCTACTCCAGGTTACCTTCTTATTTGTGTTTGGGATTGGCATGTAAATGTCTCCTAAATGGTATATAATCCATATCAGGAATTTACATATTCGAGTCACCTAAGGTTAAAAAATTAGGAATATCAATCACTGAGATTGCAAAAAATATATTCAGTAAATCTAATATATTGAAATATAATAAACTAAATAATTTTAGACATCAAATTTGATAGTATCTCGTATTAGAAATGATCCATCAGCCTTTGATTTGGATCCCGCCAGGATTTCCTAAATTACTCCCAGTCGCTGTCTGACCATTACCTCCGTATTGTCCGGATGTAGTAGAACCACCCGCTCCGCCTGCACCTCCAACACCTCGATTTCCTACGATTCCGGAAATATTTGTGCCAGGAGTAACTTGGAAATTTGGAATATTCAAATATTCTCCTGAACCTCCCAAGCCACCTCCGGCCCCAGGAGGAGAAGAATTTCTTCCTGCACCACCGACAGGAACGAATGTATTTCTCCTCCCCCAATTTGGTTGCTCAGGCCAGGAGCCTTCTGCATTCAAACCACCGCTACCGCCGGATTGGGCAGATCCACTCTCATTGCCACCCGCGCCTCCAATCCCACCAGGGAAGGCAGTACTATTCATACCAGAAGTTCCAGGTTGTCCAGGCAACACAGGTGGTAGAACTGGCCGATAGCTTGCACCTCCGCCGCCCCCTCCACCGCCACTTCCGCCTGAGGCAGTATTAGATCCGAAAATTGTATCTTCTCCTTTAACACCGCCATTACCTCCAGCTCCTCCGGTGCCGCTAAAGAAGTCGTTAGCGCCACCGCCTCCGCCTCCGCCGGGACCACCGGCTCCACCAACTATATTACAGTTTAATACATATATGTCTTGAGGAACCAAGAAGTTAAAAACACCGATAGAAGATTTCGAAAATAAGACTGTTTCATTTTCTGTGAAAGGTTTGATTATCGAAGGCAAAGAAGTTTCCGAATCTTGTAAGGCAACTGCAATAAAGTAATATGTTTGTCCTTCAATAGGAGTATCAAATAATACGTGTCGCTGTCCATCTCCGGAGATCTCTTGAACTTCATCATAGTCCAGTAAAGATACAGGAGAACCGACCTTCATAAAAACTTTATATCCGGTCGCAATACTAGAGAATACCTTAGCGGTTGCTACTCTCCAGCCGCCATTCACCACATCTAAAGCAGGAGTAACGGAAACCGCTCCCGCAAAAAGTGCTCTATGTAGTAACATAATTCTGAGAATAACTTCCGTAATATTTGGATCCGGAATAATAGAAAATCATTAGATCTGCCTTATTCGCACCGGAACTCAAGATCGGTGCAACACCCCCTGGCCATACAACGGAAGAAGGCCAAGTCACCGCTCTTCCACCAGTCGGATCCTGTATCAAGAAAATAGAATATACTTTACCTGATTTTGGTCCGGAAAAGGTCAAAGTGCAATTCGAAGAATCTAAAACCAATCTATGAGCATATCCTAAAGAAAAATTGATCGTTTTAGAGGCTCCAGAGTTCCCATTATCAAATTCCGGCGCATTGATCTCATCAATTTCACTCTGCAAAGTATTATCGTTGGTATACAAACGGCCGAACTCGGAACCCAGAAGATTTCCATCATTTGGAGTAAACCGATCGAAAGTGGTTTCCGGTGTATTAAATGGTGTTGGCATATAATAAATTTCCTATCTTCAAAAAATAACTTTATTCTAATATATCAGGAAGTGTGTCCTTTTCCTAAACCTGTCCGAGTCGTCATGACTCGATTTCCTGTTCCGGTGTTGGCAACCGCGACAAACGTGCCCAACTCAGGAGACCAACAAACGGAAGTCCAACTGTTATCTGCGGCGCTTGTGCGAACTGTCCAATGAATTCCATCCGAGGAAGACATGACCCGGTTTCCAGTTCCCGAACTAGCAACGGCGATAAAAAGTTTTAGCAATGGAGACCAACAGATGGAGGTCCAGGCATTATCAGCTGCGCTTGTGCGGGGCGTCCAAGTAATCGCATCAGGGGATGTTATGACTCGAGTTCCAGTTCCAATATTTGCCACAGATACAAAAATGCCAAGTTCCGGGGACCAACAAACTGAACTCCAAACTAGATCGGTATTGCTTATTAATCTTTGAAGCCATGAAATCCCATCAGTGGAAGTCATCGAATGGTCAATTGCTCCGGTCCCGCCAACTGCCACAAAAATACCTAACTCAGGAGACCAACAGACTGAAGTATAGTTCAGACTAGTAAGTGTAACTGTTCGGATAGTCCAACTTGTTCCATTTGCTGATGTCATTATTTTGTTTGCGTTTGATCCACTGTTACCAACCGCGACAAATAAGCTTAACTGTGGAGACCAACATACGGATGTCCAAGCAACAGTAAATGTTATCGCTCGACTCGTCCAGGCAACTCCATCTGGAGAGGTCATTACTCGGTTCGTTCCTGCATTCGCTACCGCTACAAAAAGATTTAATTGTGGAGACCAGCATACTGATGTCCAAGTATTATCTGGAATACTTGTTCGATTTGTCCAGGTAACTCCATCCGGAGACGTCATTACACGATTTCCAGTACCAGCGCCGCTTGCCACTGCAACAAAAAGATTCAATTGTGGGGACCAACAGATCGAGGTCCAATTATTGTCTACAGGGTTAGTACGTGTTACCCAAAAATCAGCGAACCATGCTGCCATATTCTTAAGAAACGTTGGCACCAAAGATTGGATCAAAGAATCAACCGCTCTTTGTGAAGGAGCAAGATTTATTTCCAAAGGAGCATTCCAATTCGGAGCATCTGTCACGTACGTTTGAGGATTGAGTGCCGTTAACTGATCCTGCAAAGCGCGGTCATTCGCATACAAGCGGGCATATTCTATTCCGAAAAGAAACCCATCACTTGGAGTGAATCTATTAAAAATAGTATTTGGAGAAATCTGAGGTATTGCCATGATAGTTTATAATTTCCTAATGTATTATTATCTTAGAATATTTATCCTAAATATCCGGCATCTAGACCAGAACCGGAAGTCATGACACGCATACTGCCTCCCGATGCAACCGCAGCAAAAAAACCTAATTCAGGTACCCAGCAAACACACTCCCATCCACTATCTGAAGGAACCGATCTTATAGTCCAATTCGTTCCATCAGGAGAAGTCATGACACGATTGCCTGTCCCAGTTTTTGCTACCGCAACGAACAGATACAATTCCGGAGACCAGCAAATGGAAGTCCATAGATTATCTGCTGCACTCAATCTGGCAGTCCAATTCGTTCCATCAGGAGAAGTCATGACACGATTGCCTGTTCCATTAAAAGACACTGCTACAAACAAATTTAACTGAGGAGACCAACAAATGGAGCGCCAGTTATTTGCAGGAGTGCCGGTACGACTAGTCCAGTTAATGCCGTCAGGCGAGGTAATTACTCCGTTTGCTCCACCATCACCTACTGCTACAAATAGACTCAACTGAGGAGACCAACAAGTGCCAACCCATAGACTTGTGGGACTCACTCGAGAGGTCCAGTTAATGCCGTCAGGAGAAGTCATTATTGAATTTGTTCCACTTCCACCCACAGCAACAAATAGACTCAACTGAGGAGACCAGCAAATGGAAGTCCACGCATTACTTGGACTAACTCGAGAAGTCCAGGTAATTCCATCAGGAGAGGTCATTACTCGATTGGTTCCACTATTGCTCACAGCTACGAATAAACCCAGTTGAGAGGACCAGCAAACTGAAGGCCAAACGTTATCTCCTGATATCGGTCGAGCAGTCCAATTAATTCCATCAGGAGAGGTCATTACTTGATTACTAGAATTAGTCACTCCGACTGCGACAAACAAGTGCAATTCAGGAGACCAACACACTGAAGTCCAAACATCGGCTGCCGGAGTAACTCTTAACGTCCAAAAATCTGCAAACCAACCTGAAAACCTTTTCAAGGGAAAAAGACTTTTTGCTCTTAAAGCCAACGCCTTTGCAGAAGGAGCAATCGAAGTAGAAGGAGAAGACCAATTAGGTGCATTAGAAAGTTGTGATTGAGGATCAAACTGGGTTTCTAAAAAATTAACCTGGTTTTGCAGCTCATTATCGTTTGCATATAGTCTAGAAAACTCCGTTCCGAATAGTAGACCATCATCTGGGGAAGTTCGAGTAAATATTGTATTAGGATTATTATTTGGGATCGTCATCTTCCGATCCCGTTTCGAGTTGTCATAACTCGGTTTCCTGTACCAGTAGAACCTACTACAGTAAAAATTCCCAATTGAGGAGACCAACTAACAGATCTCCACGCAAGAACAGGGCTAGATCTTAATGTCCAATTGATCCCATCCGGAGAAGTCATCACAACGTAGGAAGCCGCCTCAGAAACACTTACGAATAATCCTAATTCGGAAGACCAACAAACAGAAGACCAGGAGTTGTTTATAGCATTTGGACGAACCGTCCAAGTGATCCCATCAGACGATGTCATCACTGCATTATCATTAAATGCGGAAACTACTACAAAAATTCCCAATTCCGGAGACCAACAGATAGAACGTGGAGATGCGTCAGGACAAACTCCTTGTACCCAATTAAGCCCATCAAAGGAGATCATAGTAATGTTTGCGGACGATGCTGAGGGAAGAGCTACAAAAAGGCCCAATTGAGGAGACCAACAAACTACTCGCCAATCCCCATTCACAACATTTGAACCCAAATTCCAATTAACCCCGTCAGTAGAAAACATGGCACGACCTTGCATTCCTACTGCCACAAAAATACCGAGCTCAAGAGACCAACAGACAGAATACCATGAAAAGGAACCGATAGGAGTAGTACGAATAGTCCAAGTGATCCCATCAGAACTAGTCATTACTTGATTAGAAGTTCCCGAACTTGCAACCGCGACGAATATTCCTAGCCCGGAAGACCAACAGATTGATTGCCAATTATTGTCTGCCGGAGTGGAGCGTATTGTCCACGTAACACCATCCGGACTGGTCATAGCTCGGTTTCCCGCGCCTGATATGCCAACTGCAGCAAAAATTCCTAATTCGGGAGACCAACAAACAGACATCCAAGAATTATCTGCTGCGCTACTTCTATTCACCCAATTATCTAACATCCATCCTGAAAACGTGTTCAAAACTCGCTTCACTTTTAAGTAGGCTGCTTTCACAGAAGGAGCTAAGTTCGTAGGTGGATTGGACCAATTAGGAGTATTAGAAATAAATGAAGTAGGTGATAGTTCATTCTGCAAATCAGTTACTTGAGCTTGCAGAGCGTTATCGTTTGCATACAATCGTTCAAATTCAGAGCCGAATAAAAGGCCATCGTTATGCGTGTTTCGATTGAAATTCGTATTCGGAGATGGATTTGGAAGAGTCATTAAAGTGGAACCTCCCTCAATTTGAAATCGTAGATTAAAGTAGAGTTCTTTGGCTTGTTTGGAAAAGTATCCTTAAAGATCGGAGTATCGTCGGATAGGAACACTATCTCATTGATATTCTCTCCGTTTTCTTCGGTAAAACCTATATTGATCGTATATTCTCTCGTGCCATCTGGCAATTGGTGAATACGCACAGGTTTACGAACTAATTCGTGTTCAAGTTGTCCGGAAGAAGGAGGAGGAATTACATTTCCTCCACTCCCGATAGCTGCCTCGTCGATGATATAATTTGCTTGCGGGGTCCAATACGTTAAGCCGTCGAAAAGACCTGTTCCGTCCAAAGTTTTCGTTCTTTTCGTTCTGGCACCTTCTCTTGAATCTAAAAAGACAAATCGTATTTTAGTCTTTGCATAAACACCTGCAGGTCGGATCAAATCCACCGCTTTTGCAAGTAATGTAGGTACCTTAAGATAATCTACTTCTCCTTCTATTTCGATTACGAAGGATGCAGGACGTTTTTCATCCGGATCAAGTGGATCGTTTCCATCCAGCACTCCTTGATCGTCTAAAAATAACTCTGAATCTAAGTAAAATTCTTTAGGAATAAATACTGCTCCGGTTTCGAGACCGGCAACGTTCTTCCCTATTTCAATAATTTCAGGAAGAGTTCCTTTCGCCAAACGTTTGCTAATTGCGATCAGTATGAATAAACGATAGATATCGTCATCGTATCCAGGTTCTCTAGTTTCATTTACCAAAGAGCCTAGTTGATCCAAATTTACTCCGGACGCTAAATATATGTGTTCCAGGTCCTTGATAGCCTGTAATTGGATTTCTATTTCATCGAATTCTGCAGAGACAATTTTCCAAAGCTTTCCTAACCAAGAATTTTCATCTCGGTTCAAAATGGATTCTGGAAATTTCTTGAGTAATTCTATTGCGCTCATGGTGTATAGTAAACGGTAATATTGGATGTGAAGGTCTGTGCGTATTCGGAAGGACCGATCGCCAATTTGGATACCCAAGTCGGATCTGGAGGGATGGTCCCGAAAGTATTGAAAGATAAATAAACTATTACGTCATCGATCCCTTTGATCCCATCAAAGTTTGCGACGATCTGCCACGCCATCACATCAGCTCCGAGATCAAGCCCAGGATACTCAATAGATTGACCGCCAATCGTATCGACCCCACCTACAAGTTGAATGGCTCTAGTGCGAACGATATCCGCGTTAGTTGCAACCCATTCCGAGTTTTTAGTTATCTTAACGGCAATATAAACATTTTTAGAACTTGGAACAGCCCAATTCATCGTATGAGCTTGTCCATTTGCATCCGTTACCGATTTCGTTCTTTTATTCGGTCCTTCAACAGCAAAGGTTTCTATTCCGGCTGGTTTAGAATTAAAAATGGCTTCCGCTATACTCTGTCTATAGAGATCTTCAGGATCTCCTCCGGAAATCAGCGGTGGAGTTCCAACCACCACGATCTCTATCGAATGTGGCGGCCTTCCTTCATCTATAGTACTCTTTACATTTTCATAAACAAAAACGGAAGAAACACCGCTAACGCCCAAGATAGTTTCTCGAATAGCAGGTAAAGAAGATCCGCCGGATGCTCCTCGATCTTTGTATCTTTGCCTTAATTCTGCATCGGATTCTATAGGTCCTCCACCTGTGGAAGGAGCAGGATTTGTAATAGAATTGATGCCAGGCAGTTGAGTTACGATTTCCGTAATGGTTCCGGCGGCGACTACGGTTTTTCCGCCTGTCTCTATGCTACGGAAAGAAAAATCTGTTCCCGCGGCATTGGTAATCAGTCCCGGCTCAATCACTTCGAACTGAATTCCGGTAGGAGTTTGTACAATAAAACCGGATGAAACTTCTGCGCTTAAATCTCCAAGAACTTTCAAAGTAACAGTAGATTTCCTTGCCGGGATCCTGGAAAGTCCTCCTTGAGCAACGATCCGATCTAACTGAACTCCTTCGGCTTGGTTTATAAATTTTGAATAATATGTTTCTTCTAACCCTTGCCAGACTTCGTCAAATTCTCTTGCTACGTTCTGAAGAATAATCCCTAACTCTCCGTAAGGAGAGAGATCAATCTCCGGTCCAAAGTTCTCTTCCAACTTGGCTCTATCTTCCAAGGATTGGAGAATATCTGCATATGATTTGCGAATAAATCCCTGAGGAGTAACTCCAAAAGCCATTACACTTCTCCTGAGACCGAATTCGAAAGAGTTCCGAATTTACTTTCGACTTTGAATTGGATCGTAACTTTCCTCGCTTTAGGATCAAAATCAGCATCTAAGGAAAGAATATTAGTCACTGCCGGCTCTTTTAAAATTGCTTGTCTGATCTCGGCAAGAAACCCGGGACGAAAGAATATTTTATGGTCTACTAAATTAAGCCAATCAACTCCTTCATTCGGGGCCAGATACCATTCTCCTAAAAACATTTTAAGCCGATTTCCTAGAATCTGACGAAGAGCGTCAATTCCTTCGAGCATAACTAGCCGTCCTCGATTCGGGGCTAAATCATTCGCCCCTTGGCTTTTAGTGTAAACTAAATCGTTGTTCTCAATCTTTAATGTTTTCATAATATAATAATAAATTCCTTATGATAAGTTTCCGGTCGAAGGGCCACCGGTTTGGGCGGCCGCAGTTCCCGCCGGAGCCAAATGTGTGTGGCCATTAAATTTAGATTTAATTTCTCCGATCGAAACTCCTCCGTCTGCTGAAGTTGAATTACCTGTTTCAACAATCACATCGCCGGATATTTTTCCGTTAGATTCCATATCTCCGGTTACTTCAATTCCATCAGATCCGATTGATAGTTCGGTTGAGCCAACCTTCAAAGTCAATTTTCCATCTTCGAACTTGATCATATTCTGTGGCTCGGTCCATCCTTGCTGGGCAATACGACCGATCAAACAGGCATTCTCTAATCCAAAAATTTTAGAGTCCGGTCTGACTTCCTGTTTCCTTCCGCTCCCTGCTAAACTATTAGAAATATCGAATGTAGAAAAGCCGACCCAAACTAAATCGCCTCTTTGATAGAAAGGTTTAATATAACATTCTTGTCCTATTTGCACATATTGTACTGGAATTCCAGGGATCACAGGGAAATTGGAAACTTCGTCCAATTCATTCTTCTCTCTTACTAAAGGGAGTACATCCGCTCTCATTGTGTCCGCATCGAAAGATTCCACTTGGCAAACCATACCAAGCTGCATTCCTCTTCCTTTTTTATCCGTATATCTATCCAGTAATTCTGCGAAACTCATGCTGGTATCACCTCGAACTCACAATTAGCGTCGCCAAAGGTTGAAAAATTTTTCGTACCTTTTACGATCTTCGCCGTCAGATTCACGTCCTTAGATTCAATCTTAACGATCATACCGACACAAAGAGAATAAAGAAACAAAGTCTTGATCTTATATCCCTTTGCGGTTTTTTCAGGCTTTTCCAAAAGGCCGGAGAATGAATTTAGTAATGTAACCTGTTTCTTTTTTGAATTTTTAGGTTGGAGAGTTAATAAACCGTTACGAAAATAAAATTCCGATTTTGTATCAGCAGCGATCTTGCGAATGGAATCGCTAAACCCACGAACCGTAATTGAATCGTACGTCTTATTCTCCCCTAACTCGATCTCTCCCGGATCTATGCCTATACTTTTACAGGCATCCTTAATCACGGAAATGGCAGAGGATTTCTTATAACTCTTATTAACGATTGCAGTACTCCACTTAGTAGTAGAGTCTGAGATCTTAACCTCTAAAACTCTTTCTACTCCGTTCTGGGAAACTGAATAATTGATCGCTTCTCCCAACACTACAGTGCCTGAATCTTCTTTATATCCGGCACTTACCGTCACTTTTGGGAATATTTTTCCGGATCCTTTTTTCTTAGCTTCGAATACACGTATCGTTTCCGGAGAAGGATTATATAATTTTAAAGTAGCCGATTGCAGATTCCCAATTTTCTGTTCCTGAGTGAACTCTATAGAAAATGGAGGATAAGAGAATTCTCTTCCTCCGATATTCACTTTTGCGACTCGATTAAAAAGAGTGCTCATTCTTCCACAGACCTTCCAAGGATCAAAAGGATATCATTCCCAAACATTTTCTGATTTACGATCTGGCCTTGGAGCACACGATTCTGCTCGATCTCCTGTGGATTCAATGGAATGATCAAGCGGCTAATGCCTAAATTTTCGATCTGCGCATCGATAAGCTCTCTCGCATAACAAATCTTAGTCGTAAATAGGATATTCGCATCCGAATCCAAGATCGTACATGTATAAAAATCAAATCTTTCATTATACAAGAAACGGAAAGAATAAGTCTCCCCTATTGTAAAATCCTTCTCAATGGGGATTTCACTCGAAGAAATAGGCAAATATTCTAGATCGATCATACTTATAATCCACTGCAGATACTTTTGCTTGCACCTGCATTTCCAGAAACTTGTTTTGTAGCCGTGGCAGCAGCACCTGTTTTTGGGACCGGAGATTTCAGGGTGACTTCTACTTTTCTTGGTTCGGCTATTACTATTTTTTTCAACCTTAGGCTTAACTTACGTCCGTCGCCTAGGTCGACTGCTTGCTCTTCTGAAACTGATTCAATGATTAGACTTTCTATTATTTCGTCGTAGGAATAAAAGGCGATAATTACCTTCTTGTCCATCCAATCGTATAGAAGCGATAATCGTTCCTTAACTTTTTTGTTTATAAACGATAATGGATCTAATGGATCCCAGTCGGAATCGGAAATGATTGCTGTTAAGGAAATTCCGATCGGCTCGTCGGTAACATGATCGGTTATATCCGATCCTTTTTCTACCGCATGGCTTGTGGCATTAGCGCTACGATCCTTGGAAATAGAAATAGTTGAATCAAATATAAGATCGGTTCCATCACCCTTCAGATATGTTTGGGTTCTTTCCCCGTAAAATAAACTCTTGGCTCTTTGAACAATTGCAGGCATATTAGGTAATCGCTAATCCCAATTTTGCTGGTAAAATATCTTCGGACAGTTCATCCAAAGCACGCATAACGGCTTCTTTTATTTCTGTCCCTGCCTCATTAGAGCCGGAGACATTAACTGTTAGAGTTCCGACAACACTTTGAACTACAACGGAGCCCCCTCCCGCTCCATTCGGCATAATTTTCCCGGAACTTCCAGGTGTGAATAGTTCCGGTCCTCTCTCTCCAACTAGGTAAGATTTTCCTGCGGAAACAACTCCACCCGAAGCTCTAGCTCCACTTAGACTACCCAACATTCCTCCGCTACCTGTTTGAGCGGAGCTTCCACCTACAATACTAGAAAGTGATTTTGCAGCGGTTAAAACCCAATCGGGTATTAAATCCTTCCAATTGATGGAAGAAAACGCGGTTGTGATGGAATTCACTAAACCGATAATCGCTTTTTTGATTTGGTCGAAATAGAAATATAAAATCGAAATGGGGAAAATAGCCATGATCAGATATTTTCCGTAAGTATTAGCGAAATTTAATAAGGAATTGAATGCATTTTTAATCCAATCGATCCCGGCCCCAAACCATTTTGCAGCATTTTCCTTAAATTTCTCAAAGGGTCCGAAGAATTGACCAAGGACAGATTCACCTCCGGTGATCCACGCATATAGATCTGCGATCACGAGAATAATTGCACTAATAGCTAACCACCACCAAGAGAATGTTCCGACCAGTATGAGCAAGATCCCTTGGAACATGCGTGTCAAAACCACAGACTGTTTTACATAGTCCAAGAAATTAACAAAATAACCTAATATAGTAGCGAATAATTTAACAAAAGGAGTGAGAATTGGGAGAAGTAAGTCTCCGAAAGCTGCCGTCAAGTTGCTGATTGTAGTAGCTAATTGCTCTTGAGCTCCTACATTTGAGTACGCATATCGATTGTATTCTTCCTGTATCTGCACATTCTTTTCCAAAACTTTTGAAAGCAATTCTCTTCGTTTGGTCTGGGAATTTAGATCGTCCCCGTTCCCGATTGCCTTTGCCTGATCGATATATGCGGAAAGAGCAGCATTATTCTTAAGAAGACCAACATCTCCTGTTTCGATAAACTTTTGAGCTTCTTCGAACAAAGAAGAAGTTGTTTCACCAGAGATCTTGGAAAGTTTTTGAAAACTGTCCATCGACTGTTTTACGAAATCGAGAGAATGTCCGTATTGAAGTGCATCTTTCGAAGCAGTTAATAATTCGCTCTCAGAAGCAAATCCGTTGGTTTCTTTTTTTACGTTGGCGATCGTTTCTGCAAGAGCTTGGTATCCCTGAGCACCGGTCAGCCTCTTCAGCTCCATTCTTTGTTTTTCCAACGCCCTAGCTGCGTCTAGATCTATGAATTGTGAAGGAATACCTCCCGGTAAACCTTTCGTAACACTCCCAAGTTTTGCCCATTTCGATCTGCTCGCATCGGCAATCTTCGAAAAATTCTTTTTAAAAAGTTCCGTACTCGATTTAAAAGAAGCGGAAAGAGAACTTCCGATCTTCTTCATCCATGATACTGCGTTTTTCCCCCAGGAATTCAATTGATTGAAAGAATTTTTGTAGAAACTATTTAAACTTTTACCCCAAGATTTTAATTCGGCAGAAGCGGATTTAAAGGCCTTCGTTAGATCTTTTCCGAAGGAAGCTTGGAGTTTTTCAAATTGCTTCGCAAGCTTCTGCATTTCTTTTATCCAATCTTCGTTCATGAATTATTTTCCGCCTGATTTGTTTGCTGCCTGTTTCTGCTCTTTGATCATTCTATCTACGAGTATATTCGCTTTTGCTAAATCTCTTGGATGCATTTCGCAAGCTTCCGAATAAGTTAGAATGCCGTTTACAACCGGTCTCCAGATCGCGATTTCTTCGTCGAGTTCCTGTTTTAGTCGAATTTCCTCAAGACGATTGATTTGCAAGAGACGCTTTACCGTTTCTTGCTCCATTTTCTGGCCAGGAAAATCCGGGCTCCAACTCCCCTCTAAGAAATCGGGGAAGAATGATTTCCCATACCTCCTCTAGTTCCCGGATCCAAGATTTTAATTCAGCCTGCTGTAATATTATGGCTTTGCCATCCTGTCCCAAAGGTCCATCAATCGATAATTTTGTAGCGCCTTTTCCAGGAAAGACTACATGATCGAAGCAGTATTCTAATACCACAGAAAGATCCATATTCCCATCGGCGATCTTGAACATCTTAGATTTCAATTTAATCCATTCTTTCGATCCTGGATGTTGGAGAACGTATTCTTTTCCGCCGACTTGTATCGTTTCTTGGTAAGACATATTATGATTCCTTTGTTTATTTTTTTAAATGTTCTTCGCTTCCGTATTCACTTAGAAGTTCCGGAAAGCGAATTTCAATATCGATCAGCTTAAATGTGCTTTATTTAAATCCGCGCAGGTTAAAACCCATTCGACTCCGCTTTCTTCCACACCGAATTCCTTATCGGGATCGGTAGAGACCCAAGCCTGACTTGCAACCGCCACGAATTTCCCATCCGAATTATTCTTTACCATTACAGGGAAAGTGTTCGGTAGGTTTTTTACCAGATCCAAAAACGCGTTATCCGGAGAAGTTCCCTTCAAAGTGAAAGTGATCTGCCCGGAAGTATTATTATTCTTTGTTCTGGAAACTTCTCCCCTTGCGCCTACATGAGTTTTATAAACTTCATTATCGGACCGCTTAACGGAAATGAATGTACCGTCAAAAAATCCTGAAACTAATCTTCCGGAAACGGAAAGAGTAACCTGGTTCGGATCGTATGTTCCTAAAAATTTATCAGCCATTATAATATTTCCTTAAACCGTAATTAAGCCGTTAACATTTACTTTATGGATCGCTCCGGCGAGATAATAAACGAATCGAACTCCTTTCAATTCCCTATTAGCTCTGTCGTTTACAGAAAGATCCGCTCTTCTTGGAACAAAGACTTGGCTCATATAGACTTTATCATCCGATAATTTCAGATCATCTTCTGAAGACGCTCTTGCAACGATCCCTGCGTCTCCTGCCCTCTTCAGAACGTTACGCACCACTCCTTCCACTTGAGCAATACCGGAATCATCCAATGCTATCTTCTCATTATTCAAAAATAAAGAAAGTAGATCCGTTTGAAGTTGATCTTCGACCCAATCCTGTCCGACGATCACATCGATAAATTCCCCGGAAGTGGTTGTTCCTTCATTCACATAAGTCGCTCCGGCCATTTCTTGTAAAGCTTGCCCTTTGCTCGTACGAATTGTAGTCAGTTCGGTTTTGGTGAAGCTGGAAGCATTTTGGCCGTTTAAACGTTTCCACTTAAATGTGGTTGATCCAGGTTGTTTCGGGATATTCTGTCCAACCCAAGCACATTCAGGAAAATCGCCGGGAGCATTATTATGAATGAGATAAGCTTCTCTATCTACATTCCTAGAATCAAGCGAAGTTATATCCGATGAGCATCCGAAGAAAAATTTCTTATTTGCATTCGCCCAAGTGCCTGCCGCATTCAGATCCGTCTTGGTTCTCGAAGTGATACAGACTGCATAAAAATTATCATCCGATTCACGTAGTTCGTCCAAAGCATCGGCAATCGTGTCCGGCGATACTACGATCATGATATCTTCCGGCTTAGGAGACTGGGCAAACATTGCGGCAGCCATTTTATACACGTCATCGGAAGAAGTAAAACCTGCCGATGTTAGATCAGTTAAATCGGATGCTATATGCTTCTCCAAAGCAGTAGCGGAACTATCCCCTGCTTTCAAGATCAGCGGTCGAAACGATTTTTGCGTTAACCCTTGGGTTCCCCGAGTGATATCTATTATGATATCATTAATAAATGCCATTTGCTAAACCTCTACCTCTAGATTTTCATTATGACTGCCGAATTCTTCGGTGATTTGGATTTTCGAAATTTTCTCTATTTCTTCCGTATATTCAAACGTATAATCGAATCGAATATCGAAGCCAACCTGATAGAGCCAGGCAGAATTTTCAAAAACACTTTTGTCTTGAACGTTAGTAGCCACAAAGCGTGGAACAATAGAATGTTCTTCACAAAAAGAACGATTATCAGGAGAACCGAACCAATGAAATACGTTCATAGCAGCGGTTCTTGCATTCTCGAGACTCTGAGTATCAAAAAAATTGAATGAATACGTATCCTGGTATTTTTCAAACCTGGTTCTAACTACTACTGTAGGATCTCCAACCTTCTCCGCGCTAGTCTGAATATTTCGATAAACCGATTCCACCAAACAAGATATTGATCGATACACCCCAAGCGGATAAGCACTTTGCTCTTCGTCAAATCTGAGCAAAATTACCGAGGTATCGGATTGAATTCTCTGAAAAACAGCTTCTACAACGGCACCGGGGATCATTTATACTTAAAAACCCTTGTTAATAATATACAGAAGCAATTCATCAAAGACACAATCTCCAAAAAAAAGACAAGTAATTGCAATTTAAAATTTCATTTTTGCAAAATTAAACTAAATTATCCAATTTGAGGTATTATAAAGACGTTTGATAAATTAACGACATTTAATGGAAGCTTAGAGGCAAACAAGTAAAAAAAGGTTCCAACTAATCCTATAATTTTCTATAAATTGGACAATTGTGCAGAGCTTGGAAAGAAAAAGGACACACTCTGTTATCCGAATAGACAACAGAGTAAAACTTTCGAGGCGGTTTTATACGGGCGTCGTGATTGAAATTACGTTTTTAGGATAAAATAGTAACGGCAGTGTTTTGATCTAAAACGCAGTAACACAAGTAAGGTTGAGAATGAGCTAAAATTGCCTGTTCTATGGTTCTAAAAAATTCCGACCAGGGTGCATCAGTCCAAGTTGAGTTCAAAACAGTGCAACCTGCACTAGCCATTTCTACAAATTTGGAAGTGCTACTTTTGGCATGGATATCGATCGCAAAAAAACCGGCCTGAGTCACAGAGATAGATTCATCCTTCCACTTAAACCATGGTTTACCATTTTGATGAGGAACATATCTATTAACAGTGACTTGCGCATATTGGTTCAAAGCCTTATGCCCTCGATGCATACCTAACTTATATTTATAAATTCCTTCCACAATCCGCGCTGTTCCAGCTGGATTCATTGGCTGATTCAACCAATAACGGCCCGGATCTATCGTGCAGGCGTATATTTTAAATTCCAAAGATTTATTCACGGTCCGTATCAAAAAGAGAGCATCATTGTATTCGTTGATGTTATCGTTATTCGTCTTTACAATGCCATCCTTAAAATCGATACCTCTTATGCCGAAGAGTACCCAACGATCATAAAGTAGGCCGTATTTTTTAGAGCCGTATGCCATAAGACGTTTTACGAATTTCTTCGTATCCATTGTGCCTCGTTTACGCAAGATCGGCATGTAAATTCCCCTAAGAGCGTTGCGCTCAAATCAACTGTAATGGCGCAAAATAATTCTTCCTCGAATATCGTGTCAACCAAGATCCATTATATTTCTCTTTTAAACGAATATAATTGGCTCAAAAGACAAATCTCGAAAAATCATTGTCTTTCACCCTTAGATAATAAAATCCCTTCATGCGCCTTCAACTTTCCTCAGCGTTCCTGCTCCTACTTGCGTTTTCCCTTTTCCCAAAAACATCCGAACCGGCGGATCCTTGCTCCAAGATCAAAAGTAAAAACGATCAGAAAAAATGTTATTCCAAAGAATACCAAGCCGCAGACAAAGAATTGAATGTGACTTATAAAAAGATAAGAGAAGCTCTCTCTGATTCTGAGAAAGAAGATTTAAAAAAACTACAAGTTCTTTGGATCGGATACAGGGATGGAATTTGTGAAGGTCCGATGTATTCTTCGGATGAATCGGGTATCGAAACGATCGCCTGCAAAACAGAGACTACTGCAGAAAGAACAAAATATTTAAATCATGTTTGGAAATTCGGCACTGCATCTAAAGAAGGACTTGGCTCCTATACGGATGGTTTCGGGGGAAGTTTAAGACTATTCCGAGATAAATCGAGTAAGAACATCCAATTTTCCTTTGAGGTTGTCAGAGGTCCTATTGCTCATCTGGGAGAAGTAAGTGGAAACTGGACTCCAGTTAAAGAAGGTAAATGGAACTGGGCTTCTACAGAAGGTTGTAAAGCAGAAGATCCGGACTGCTGCTTGTTGGAATTCCAATATTCACAAAATAGGATAGAGGTCGAAGAGGTGTCTTGTTCGGCGTATCACGGAGCGAGAGCTTACTTCGGCGGAAGTTATAGATATGAATTTAAGTGAATAAAGTAGAGCGCCTAACAGTTTGCCTTCGAACTAAAATCATGGACTGTTCTTTATTCTTTAGAAGTTTCTTATATATGAATTATATATAAGTTATTTATAACGGATGTATCCTCTACGTTCATTCATTAGTATTTTGTATTTCTACATGTTGTCACACTCGTATTTTTAGTTTCTTCTTGCTCTGCATGTGCAGCTCCAATATATTCGCCGCTGTTTGGAAAATTTTTGTAATCAGTTTACAAAAATTATTTCGAACGAACTTACAGATGAAAAAAATATTTGGAGATCCCTATGCGATTCTTTTTGTTAGCCTTGTGCTTAAGTGCGTTCTCAGTTGGCCTTTGGGCGGATTGTCCGGACTACACTACTCCTTCTAACCCTCCCAGTTTTTCGAAACCTACCAAAAGAAATTTCCGTAATTTCGGGAATACAATTTTAGCCGGTCTTTATGTGCCTTATCATATGGTTTATGATACGATCGTAAAATCAGGTTCGAACGCGACTATGGTTGGTAAATTCGATTATGATGCGGTATTTCACAAGGATTTGGAAGGTGAATACATTCACGTTTATATCTACGGAACAGCAATGAGCGGCTGGACCTACGTGGGACGTTACACGACGAACGGTGATGGCAAGATTACTGCAAACTTGGGAGTCCGTGCAACTGGCGATTATATAGTTCGCATGGTGGTAGAAGGTGATCTTTCTAGTGCGGACGGTTATTTGACTGTGGCTGATCCAGGTCGCCAAACCGTTTTATTCGATGTGGACGGAACCTTGACCACAAATGATTTCGAAGCCCTTGCAGATTATGCAGGTATCAAAATTGCCGACGCATATTATTACGCTCCGGAAACTGTGAATGCATATCGTAATAAAGGTTATCAGGTCGTTTATTTGACCGGTCGTCCTTATTGGAATACCAAAGATACTCGCGAATGGTTTCCTAACAAAGGAATGAAATCTTGGCATTACCATCCTAGTTCCGATTATTTAGGTGCGAATGTTCAGGGTTACAAAACGGATTATATCAACTATTTGCGTAATACCGTTGGCTTGGATATTATCCGCGCTTATGGAAATGCGACTACTGATATCGCAGCTTATGCAGCGAGTGGTATTCCAAAATCGGATACATGGATCATAGGAGAAAATGCAGGTAAAGAAGGAACACAGTCCATCACTGGGAACTATTCACTTCATTACAATACTGTAGTTGCAAGTACTCCTCAATCTGCTTCCTGCCAGTAGAAATTTGTTAGAATACGAAATGCCTTTTTAGGAAGGCATTTCTAAGAATAATTTTAGAGAAACATAAACTAAAATTGAGATCCCAAGTTCTAAAACTTCTATCCAAATCCAGCCAATCTTTCATGGAAGTTTGGTTTTGGCCATTGGTGAAAAAACAATCTATGTAGATCCTTCTTCAGAAGAGTCTGGTAAAATCGATTTTCTGAATTCTTGGGGGGTCAATCCTGTATGTTTTTTAAAAGAATCATAGAAAGATGATTTGGATTGGAAACCCACCGAAAATGCAAGATCCAATATATTTGTAGAAGGATCGTTTAAGATAATTCGTTTCGCCTCTTCTATCCTATACTTCTTAAGCAGATCCGGAAAAGAAATATTCAAGACTTGGTTCAAAAGTTCGGAAACCTGATGCACAGATAATCCCAAAACCGCCGCGAGATCGCTGATCCTCAATTCTTCCTCCAAATAGATCTTGTCCTCATCCAGAAGTTTATTCAATCGAGCCAGGGTAACTTCTACATTGATACCTAGAATGGTGGATTTTTTCTTTGTAGATAGATCGGAAGCTGTCTTGTCGGTTTGGAAGTTCCTAAGTTCTTCCCTTCTTAAAAAAACCTCATGTTCCAATTCTCGAATTCTAGTCCGGACGGAGCGGCTAGTTAAAAATATATTTATTGGAACGAAGAACGCTATAAAGAATAAGAAACTTTTGCCATCGAATGAGAAGAAAGCTCGATAGGAAATGATATTTAATATCTCTATCAGGAGCAAGGAGAACATACTGGCTACGAACCAACGAGTTTGGATCGTCTTTTGTTTTGTAGCAATGAGGCTGAGAACGATCGCAGTCATCGTCACTGCTAAGTAAAAAACGGTAAAGGAGCGAGAAACGAACTGCCTCGGAAACTGAGTAAAACTCAAGGCGATCATGATTGCAGTGATAATCGATACGGTATTATAAAAGTACCAAACCGGTTTGAAATTCTGTTTGATCTTGAGAAAATGCGAGACCCAAAGGATACCCGAAATGATGAGATAGCCGATTAGGATCTTCTTCCCTAAAGAAAGTGGAAACCCAAATCCAGGAAAAACATACCTAGATCCTATCCCCGAAACGAATAGGAATGTTAACCCCATCCCAAAAGAGAATAAGATCTGATACAAGATCCATTTGGAACGAAGACGAATATAGGAATTGATTAGATACGCGATCTGAACGATCACAAGCGCAAGAATTGAGAATACGATCCCTGAATATACAGTTGAAATGGAATATAGTTCTTCCGCACTCACCAGGCGGACCTCTGAGAAGATATAATTCCTAGACTGGATCCTTACATTGATCTCCGAACTATTCTCCAAGAATTTTCTAAGCGGAAAAACAGGGAATATACCTGGGACTAGCCATTCGTTGACCGGATGGGCAAAACCAGCCTGCAGGCAGTTGTTCTTGAGATCGCATACTTGAACAGAATCCAAATGGCTCCAAGGAAAGATCAAAAATTCGGTCTTGGATTCCTCTGGCAAATTGCCGATCCGAAAGCGAAGATCAATCGGTTCTGGATAAAATCCCCAATCCAGGACCACTGAAAAATCATCGATCTGCTTCCAATGGGTTTGGTCCGAGTCCAGGATCCGTAGATGCCCTGCTCGATTCTCATTCCCTTGGGCATAGACGCCCTGAAAAACGATTCCGAAAACCAGGGTACAAAGGAGGAATATATTCATTCTAGACGCTTTGATCATTTAAAACTCAGTCCAAACTTATAAACCGGGACGATTTTCCTCATCCTAAATGCTACTAATATACGAGGGAAATAAAATGAAACAAAAAACAAACCCCACTTTCAACATTCATCTGCAAGCAAGATCAATCTTCTGCGGAGATTTACTCAAATGAATGAAATCGTACTCATTGCACTTAAGAGGCCTTATACTTTCGTAGTCCTCGCTATCCTAATTCTATTATTCGGAATACAATCCATTTTCAAAGCCCCTACGGATGTTTTTCCAAACATCAAGATACCGGTCATTTCGGTCGTATGGGGATACCAAGGAATGCTTCCTGCGGATGTTGCAGGAAGGATCACCTACTTTTTCGAAAGAGCCTTAACGAGTACTGTAGAAGGGATCAAAAGTATTAATAGCAGATCCTATTACGGAAGTAGCATTATCAATATTGAACTCCAACCTGATACTGATCTTGCAGGTGCCGAAGCGGAGGTGGCTGCGATTTCGCAGACAGTAGTCACATCTTTGCCCCCGGATATTTCTCCGCCCATGATCATGCGGCTTGAGGCATCTTCTGTTCCGGTTGCAATGCTCCAAGTCACATCGGAGAAGATGACTCCTGCGGAACTCTATAATCTCGCGTTCATGAGGATCCGTTCTCTACTCGTTACCATTCCAGGCGCAATTATTCCTCAGCCTTATGGAGGAACTCCCATGCAACTATTGGTCTCTCTGGATAAGCAAAAACTTTTATCTAGGAACCTATCGCCTATGGATGTATTCAAGGCGTTCAACGAGCAAAGCGCAGTATTGCCTGCGGGAGACCAAAAGATCGGCAAGACCGACTGGATGGTAATGACAAATGCAATCCCTCTCCAAGTAGAAGATTTTAATAATATTCCTATCAAACGTGTCGGGAATAGCACCTTCTTCATGAGGGACGTAGCAAGTGTTGCATTAGGCGGCCCTCCTCAATTGAATTCTGTGCTGGTGGATGGAAAACAATCCGTCTTGATCGTTGTGATGAAAAGTGGTGATGCATCCACATTGGATGTAGTCGACGGAATACGAAAGACCATGCCTAGGATCAAACAGATCGCTCCAGACGACGTAGAGATTAAATTATTAAACGATGCTTCCATATTCGTTAAAGATTCTATAGAAAACGTTGTCCATGAAATGGTATTGGCCGCGGCTCTTACTGGACTCGTTGTATTACTCTTTTTAGGCTCTTGGAGAGCGACTACGATCATCGCTACTTCTATACCTCTTTCTCTTTTGAGTTCCATCATCGGGCTTCACTTGATAGGACAATCCATCAATGTCATGACCTTAGGAGGTCTTGCCTTAGCAGTAGGTATTCTTGTGGATGATGCCACCGTGATGATCGAGAATATAGATACTCATATCGAAATGGGAAAACCGTTAGAGCAGGCGATCATCGATGCTGCGAATGAGATTGTAATTCCCACATTTGTAGCCACTCTCGCAATCGTAATCGTTTGGTTCCCTCTATTTGAACTAAGTGGGGTTTCCGGCTGGTTATTCAAGCCTATGGCAGAAGCGGTAGCATTCGCGATGATTGCTTCTTTCATTCTCTCCAGGACCCTTGTTCCGACCATGGCGAAGTATATGTTAACCGCTCACCATTCTCCGGAGCATAAACAAAATGGATCTCGTTCCAAGGCGTCAGCAAAACATAATATAGAGAATCTTCTTCCTAAGAAAAAGAACTCTCGTTTTGCATTTCTTGCAGAATGGATCGAATTTTTAAAACGTTTTCAGAAAAAATTCGAACACGAGTTCAATGAATTCAGAGAACGTTATTATATTCTATTACAAAGAGTCGTTGCGGATCGTAAAAGATTTGTGCTCATTTTCTTAAGCATAGCTATTAGCTCCCTTCTATTATTTTATCTGAATGGTAGAGACTTCTTCCCCGAGATCAAAGCCGGAACACTCCAAATGCATATGCGTGCACCTTTAGGAACTAGGATAGAGGTTTCAGGAAGGATCGCAACTTTGGTTTCGGAAGATATTAAAAAGTTACTTCCGGATAAGGTGGAGAGTGTGCTTAGTAACTGCGGTCTTCCGGTAGGACCTCATAACCTTGCGTTCATTCCTACTCCTACGATAGGTTCTCAAGATTGCGACTTAACAATTTCCTTAAAGGATGAAGAATCTCCGGTATGGGATTACAGACAGATCCTCAGAAAAGGATTAAGCGAATTGTATCCAGGAACCATTTTTACTTTCCAGCCTGCGGATTTAACCGCAAAGATCCTGAACTTCGGATCTCCTTCTCCGATCGATATTCAGATCAATGGAATGGATCTTGAAAAGAATTTTGAATTCGCTCAAAAACTTCAGGGAAAACTGAGAACCATTCCGGGTGCGGCAGATGTTGTGATCCAACAAACAATGAGCACACCTACCCTACTCGTTGATGGAAATCGGAGCCTCGGGATCAACGTAGACCTTCCGATGAAAACAGTCGCAGAAAATATGTTACTCGCAACTTCGGGAAGCCAACAGATTGACCAAGAGTATTGGATGGATCGTAAGACTGGTCTTTCGTATCAGATCAATATCTATGTGCCTCAACCTCAGATGAGAAGAACAGAAGACTTACTCACTGTCCCGATCAATAAAGGAGACTTACAAGATAACTCTGAGAATGGGATCCAACTTTTAGGAAACGTTGCTACAATCACTCCAACCGGCACTCCAGGTTTAGTGACCCACCAAAACCTTTTACCTCTCATCGACGTATATGTTTCTGCAGAAGGAAGAGATCTCGGAGGGGTCCTTAGTGATGCTCAAAAGATCATGGACTCTATGAAAAGCCAACTTCCAAGAGGAGCAGCGATAGAGATCCAAGGCCAAGCCGAAACTATGAGAAGTTCGTATATAGAGCTATTAGGCGGGCTACTCGTTGCCATCCTTTTGGTTTATCTTTTGATCGTGGTAAATTTCCAGTCCTGGATAGATCCATTCATTATAATCACAGCGTTGCCTGGTGCGTTATCCGGGATCGCCTGGTCCCTATTTCTAACGCGCACATATATTTCTGTGCCTGCGCTAACAGGAGCGATCATGTGTATGGGAACTGCAACTGCAAACTCCATCTTAGTGGTGTCTTATGCAAGGGAAAGGCTGCAAGCTCATGGAGACGCAGTGAAAGCGGCCATTGAAGCCGGTTATGCTCGGATCAGACCGGTGCTTATGACTGCATCTGCGATGATCATCGGAATGGTGCCTATGTCCATAAGCAATTCTCAAAATGCGCCTTTAGGTCGGGCAGTGATCGGAGGACTTGCTGTTGCTACCTTCGCTACACTCTTCTTCGTACCTTGTATCTACGCGATCATCTATAATAACCGTGCAAAACTACAGAAGGATAATTCAAAATGATTCCAACATTACCTAAAAAGAAACTTTTAACCTTTTCATCGATCTCATTCGGCGTTATATTTCTCTGCTATATATTCTATCAGCAAATACATAGCGCTGAGGAATTTCGAAAGGAAGCGCTGGAGGCGTCCATTCCGAACGTTTCCGTAGTAAATCCGCAAGCCCCGAACCCTTTAGAGACGATCACCCTTCCAGGAACAGTCCGCGCCTGGTATGAGGCGGTGATCTACGCACAAGCCTCTGGTTACGTGAAAATGTGGTATAAAGACTATGGAGCAGAAGTGAAAGAAGGTGACGTACTAGCAAGGATCAAAGTCCCAGCCTTGGATGCGGAATATGCGCAAGCAGAAGCGGATCTAGATTCTCAAAAAGCAAAATACAAACTGGCAGCGGTTACCGCAGACAGATATCTATCATTAAGAAGTTCTCATGCAGTTTCAGAACAGTCCATATCTGTGGCAGTAGCCGATAAAAATTCGGAAGAAGCTAAACTGAAATCCGCAGAAAAGAATGTGGATAAGTATAAGGCTAAGATCAATTTTAAGACGATAGTCGCTCCTTTTAACGGTGTAGTGATACAGAGAAATATCAACGTAGGTGATTATGTAAGTCAAGAAGGGAATGTAGATGATAGCAAAAGCCCTTCGAATCTATTTACAGTAGCAGACATTCATAGAATGCGTTTATTCGTTTCTGTTCCCGGAACTTTTGCATACTTGCTTAAACCGGGATTAACCGCAGAACTCACTGTGCAACAATTCCCGAATCGAAAATTTGTAGCAAACTTCCTTACAATGTCTAAAGGTTTCGATCTGAATATGAGAACTGTAGTGGCGGAATTCACGATCGAAAATAAGGACAGAACCCTATGGCCTGGTTCCTTTGCACAAGTGACTCTTACTGCTCCTGTTAAAAAGGATCTTCTGACAATACCTTCCAGCTCTTTGGTTTTCGATGAAAATGGCACTCAAGTTGCAACGGTCACTGAAAATAATAAGATCCATTTCAAACCGATCACTGTGAATAAGAT
The DNA here is from genome assembly GCF_003112675.1 of Leptospira johnsonii. Lineage (NCBI taxonomy): Bacteria > Pseudomonadati > Spirochaetota > Leptospiria > Leptospirales > Leptospiraceae > Leptospira > Leptospira johnsonii. The sequence continues at coordinate 71,113 of NZ_BFAY01000008.1, forward strand.
CATAGATTCTATTATAGAAGTACGAGATGGAGTTAGTGCAAGCGATAGAATTGTGAACAACCCTTCTGCTTCTTTACTAGAAGGTGACGAAGTAAGAGTAGTCGAACCAAGAATGGGATATTCGGATACAAACATCTCCAAAAAAGAAAACTCAAATCATCAGCCAGTAGCATCCAAATGAACGATTCTCGATCCAAACAGATAAATCAATCAGCCGGGTCGAACATTTTCTTAAGAAGATGGATCGCATTCATACCATTAACGGTTTTACTTGTTTCTTGTATCAGCGGACCGGCAATAGATCTTGCTCCTAAATATTTAAGTCAAGACTACGTGGTTCCGGACTCTTGGAGTGGATCGGGTCCTTTTATAAAAGCGAATCCTTCCGAAGGAGAAGCGATACAAACAGATTGGTGGAAACTTTTTAACGATCCTGTATTAAACAAACTAGAAGAACTTGCAATCACTGCGAATCCGGATCTGCAAGCTGCCGCAGAAAGATTTGTACAAGCCAGAGATGCAATGCTTAAGGTCCGTTCTCAATTGATCCCTCATCTAGGAGTAGGACTAAGCGGATCAAACAACAAACAATCCGACAACAGACTTTTTAGAGGAGCGGGAGAAGCAAATCAAGAAGGAACCGCTTCTTTAGGAGGTATCGCTTCTTGGGAACCCGACTTTTGGTCTTCTATCCGAAATGCTACAAGAGCACAAATCTATAATGCACAATCGGTAGCTGCAGATTATGCTTTGGCTCGATTAAGTCTACAAGCAGAACTTGCCGCTGATTATTTTACATTCAGAGGTCTGAACGCACAAGATACAACCTATCGCCAATCGATAGAATTTTACGAACAGTCGATGAATCTTGTAAACGAAAGATATAAAAGCGGCCTAGCCCCGGAGCTGGATGTTCAAAGGGCTCAGTATCTTCTTTCCAGCACTCAGGCAAAACGTTTAGATATACAGTCCAAGATGAGAGTAACGGAGAATGCGATCGCGATCTTACTCAATCGAGCTCCATCCGGGTTCAAGATCCCTCCTGAAGAAGAGATCCGTGTTGCTTCGTTCAAGGTCCCAACTACACTACCTTCTACCTTACTAGAGCGCAGACCTGATATTGCTTCCATGGAACGTAAAATGGCTATAGCCAATCGTAATATCGGTATCGCTCGAGCGGCATTCTTTCCTAATATTTCATTTAGCGCAGGTGGAGGATTCGAAGGAGGGGTAAACTTAGTCCAACTCGCAAATAGTTTTTGGTCTTATGGCTCCACCGTTTCTCTTCCGATCTTTCAAGGTGGATATCGTCGTGCTCAATTGCAACAAGCATGGTCTGCCTATCGGGAAACGGAAGATAATTATCGTTCTACAGTCTTGAATGCATTCAGAGAAGTGGAAAACGGTTTGACCGAAACTACTTTGATGTCGGAGCAATCACAACGTCAGGAGCAAGCGGTAGAAGCAGCAAACCAAGTGCAGAATATGACAATGGCATTGTATAAAGGGGGCTTGAGCAATAGTTTGGAATTGATCTATGCCCAAGTGAACACTTTAGATGCTCGGATAGATGCGATTTTAGTTAAGACAGAATTAAACAGGGCCTCCGTTCGATTGATAAGAGCCTTGGGCGGTGGCTGGAAAAATACTCAGTTGCCTGGAGACGATGAGATCCAGCCTTTCAATATATTCGACTTTTCTAATTCTAAAAAACCGGAAGCAGCAGGCGGAATAGATGTAAACGCAGACGATAATAATACCCAGAACAAGGATTTAACCGCTCCAAGTCTAGATAAATGATCTGGCTTAGAGCGAATGAGCAAAAGTAATGACCGAGAAAGGACTGTTCAGTCACTTTCTCTGGTCTTAAATTCTTCTATATCGATCAATGCATGATATTTACGGATCACTTCTTCGTCGAATCCGGAATCGTGATTGAGTTCGTTTAGAACACCTCTTTGGAATTGTAGGAGTTCCAAATACACATCTCCGTATTCTTTTCTTTCTCCCTGATGAACACCAGACATTCCTTTTAGTTCTTCTTCAAAATATCCTAATTCTGTTTTTAAACGGGAGATCAGGTTTTTAAGATGTTTATTCTTTTTTGCACCTGTATTACTTTTTCCTTCCAAATACTGAAGCGACTCTGAAGCCAATTTTTTCTGGATCATCACTTCTTGTCTGTGGACCGGAATGGGCGTTTGAAAATCCATTACATTCAATTTTCGGATCAACCAAGGAAGAGTAAGTCCGTTAAAGATCATAGTAGTCAAGATCACTATGAATGTGATAAATAGGATCAAATTCCGATAAGGAAAAGGAGTCTCTCCACTCACATATAGCGGAATAGAAAGTGCCGCCGCAAGAGATACGACTCCCCTGATCCCTGCCCATCCTAAAACGATCGGGATCCTCCATCCAGGATTGACTTCTGATACTTCTATAAAATTACTCATGATCCGAGTAAAACCGGAGGTGCAAAGAGTAATGATAATTCTAGTAACGATCAAAGCGAAGGAAATCACTAATCCATAAAGAATTGCACTTGTTAAACTAATATCCCCGAGCTGATTTATAATAGAAGGCAACTGCAAACCGATCAATAAGAAGATGAGCCCGTTCAAAATGAATACGATACTATTCCAAACATTTACACCCTGGATACGGCTCGCATAACTCAATAAACTTTGGCGTTTACTGGATAGAAGTAACCCTCCGCAAACCACAGCAAGAACTCCGGAAACATGAAAATGTTCCGCTAAGTAATACATACAATACGGGGTCACAAACGTTAAAACGATCTCTATACTTGGTGTAAGCGGGAGCCAACGATGGATCCCATAAAACACAAGTCCTACCGCGAGACCAATCACTGAACCTGCGATCACCACCCAAACAAAACTGATCGCAGCTTCTTGCAGATAAAATTGACCTGTGATACTAGCTGCCAAAGCAAAACGAAACACGATCAAAGAAGAAGCGTCATTGAGTAAACTTTCTCCTTCTGCGATACTCACCACCGACTTTGGAGCTTTTGTCTGTTTCATGATCGTTACGGAAGAAATAGAATCGGGAGGAGAGATAATCCCTCCTAATAAAAAACCTATCGCTAAAGTAAATCCGGGGATCAATGAAGTGGAGATCAAAGCAATTACACAAGAAGTGATGATTACAATCGGAAATGCAAAGCCTGCAATTATCCTTCTCCATTTCCAAAACTCTTTCCAAGATATTTGCCAAGCGGCTTCATAAAGTAATGGAGGAAGGAATATTAAAAAAACAAGTTCAGGTGTGATAGTGATATTTTGAAAGAATGGAATGGTGCTGATTGCAAGTCCACCGATCAATAAAACAATCGGATAAGCAAGTCCCAGTTTGTTTGCAATCGCAACCAATCCGAGGATGATCAAAATAAGATAAACGTATTCAACTAGGATATTTTCCATCTTTTCCTGTTTGAGCGGAGATTTTACAGATCATCATAAACCTTTTCATCTACTCAACAACTTTACAGCGCGGTATTTTTCTCTCCGATAGATTGTGTTGACTTCCCTTGCTAATAAAGAATTCTTTGGTGTGCTCAAATATTACTCTAGTCTAATCTTTATCGCCTCACTTACTCTATTTGCAACACCTGCAGAAGCATGGTGGAACCATTTCCTATTCAATAGACCAGCTCTCGAAGCTATGCCTGAATTAGTATCCGCACCTAAGGTAAAAGTAGAGTCTCTAGAAGATTTTTTACTTAAAGAACAGGACAAACTTATCCCTCTTATGAGGGATATGGAGAAGGAAGCAAACCTCAATTACGATAAATATGCTCCTCTTCCAGAAGCACTCGCTTTCAAAGGTGGAGATAAAAAGACGATCCGAAATCTTTTTCTAAGAGCTCTTAGATTGAATGCCGGAACACCGTTAGGTTATTTTTTACAGAATCTGCCTGGATACACTCTTCCCGGAAAAAAATCGGATCCAATGACAGTAAGTATCTATGGAAAGAAGGACCTAAAAGAAGATTACGAATTTTATGATATTCGAATAGGAGAACTTGTAAGTCCGTTAGAGGTGCTTTCTACTGCAGGTGACGAACCGGATTTCGGATTAGATCTAAATCTATTCGAAGATAATGGAGAAAGTTTCGGAAAAGATTACGGTTTTGGAATACAGTCCTTTGGAGATTCTAAGGTCTATTATGCCACTCAAGTTCCCTTTCATATAGGTTATTATCACGAATCTCCTATCATTTTTGCTGCGGCTGGATTTTTGACCCGCACCTATCCGCAATATAGAGTGTATCAGTTTATGACACTTTCCCGCTATGCTTTTCAAACGGGACATACGTATTGGGGGTATCGTTTTTTAGGTTGGGGGATGCATTATGTTGCGGACCTAACACAACCTTATCACTCTAGAGTTCTTCCAAATTTTGGGACAATTAGTATGCTTTGGATCAATCTAAAAGCGATACTTGGATTTGAAAGCGCCAAAAACGATGCAATCGATAGGATCTCCAGTCGTCACACGACCATAGAAAAATACCATTTTAGTACATTACGAAATGCGTATCAAAATAAGAATTTAATGCACCCATTTATCGTAAGTGTGAAACAAACGGATCTGGATAATAGTTACGGTAAGTATGATAATTCTTATTTAGTAAATGTTGTAACAAAACAAAGTTACGATATTTCCGATCGGATCGATACTCTAATAGATGAATCGAACCTATTAAACGGTTTTTCAGAAGGAAAACTACTTCCTGAGATCAACCAAAAGTCCCTGGGAGATCTAGATTCTACAATTACGGAACATATGAAAAGTGTAGGCTCTCATCTCCGGAATTACGTTCGAACCGGTTTAAAACAAAACTAAGGAAAGAATAACACTCAATAATTCGGTGAATCTACAACCCAAAGGCAACCAGCAGAATCCACAGCAAGTGCTCTAGATATACTAGGAAGACTATCGGCTTACTGTGAAATGTGCAAGTAGGAGCCGTTTTTTTTTCCTTATACCGGATTCATTCAAGCATCTAAGATTTATACATGCTATCTTTTGTAATCGATGAAGAAATTACTGATCGTTCTACTCTCCGTTCCTTTCTTAATTACGTTTTGGTGGATTCTCACTCCTTCTCCCCATGAATACAAAAGAATCCCAAATTCGGATTTTTCTTTTGAGACAGTAATCTTCAGAAGTCCGGATCCAAAACGGCTTTCCCATTTTTATAAGAATGCATTTCAAGCGATGGAAACGACAAGTGCGTTTAGCTGGACACTGGGAGGTCCGCCCTCTTCTGCAATTACTCTTAGAACCCCGGAGTATCAGAACGAAGGACCTTTATTTACCATATTAAAAGCGAAGAAACCGAATCTAGGAATTTCAGCAGCAAATGATCTAGGTTACGCTCATATTTGTTTCGAAACGGATAATGTTCCGGGGCTTATCCAAACAATCCAAAAGAATGGAGGAAGGATCGATAGCAGTTTTAAGGATTTGCAAAAAGTTCCAGCAATCTACGGAAGAGATCCGGATGGGAATATAATCGAGATCCATATTCCATTCCCCACACCTCTAAACCCAAGCACCATCTTTCGCAGCCTAAATTCATTCATAAGGACTTATTTTAAATTGAATCCACCGAAAATGGATAAGATCCGATTCCTTCATATGAACATCAATGCCAAGGATTGGAGCAAGACCCTTTCTTTCTACAGCAAGATATTCGAAACATCTTCTACAGGCTTTGAAAGGGATTATAAAGGAGACTTTATAGAAAACCTAACTGGGATCCAAGGAATAGAGATCAAAGGCCGACATCTCCCTCTCCCAGGATATGACGACGGAGGGCCCACCTTCGAGATCTTCACCTATAATCGTTTCAGCGAGAGAGGACCATTAGATTCATCTGATACGGGAAGAATTGCAGTAGGATTTTCTGTTTTGGATTTACGATCATCGGTAAACAAAATACTCAAAAAGGGCGGTATTCTATTGGAGGAACATGCTAATACTGCAATACTTAAAGATCCGGAAGGGAATCTTTTACTCGTATCCCAGAGATAATCTCCCTAAACCGGGACTTCGCTAGTAGCGGATAGCCCGGGCCTAAACGAAAGCAAGGAGGCGCACAAATAATACATTAAATATTTACAATATAATAAACATTTTGTAATATATAGATTTTAAATATATGGACTGTTCGTTCAATATTTTTATCATAACAAATGCTTTAAAAAGAAAAAACTTCAGATACAAGAAAGAATCTGAGGCAAAAATAAACGATTTATAAGTATGTCCTGTTTAATATCCCCACACATATAAAAACTATCCGTGATTGATTGGGAATTCAATGGAGAGAATTCAAAAATGTTTAACAGAAAAAAAATGAAAATTTTTTGTTCTGTATCGGTGGTCTTTGCTATACTAGCAAGTTGTTCCCCTGAAACAGACCAAGCGTATTTACCTTTCTCACTTCCGAAATCGGCTAAGTCCGCCTACCGGTCCGTGATGTCTTTAGCAGTACCGAGCAATCCTCCGGTTGTTCCTCTGAGTACGAACGGAAGATATATCGTAGATTCGAATAATAACCGTTTCAAATTAAAAGCGGTGAACTGGTATGGAGCAAGTGATACTCGTCAGGTAGTGGGAGGCTTGGACAAACAACCTATCTCTCATATTATTTCTTTGATCCAGGAATGGGGCTTTAACTCGGTTCGTTTGCCTTTTTCCAATCTAATGCTACATGATGCGAATATCGTTCCGAACGAATATGTGGCGGCTAACCCACAATTTTTCGGAAAGACAGCATTACAGATCTATGATGAGACTGTTGCCGCTTTAACTGCCGCAGGGATCGTAGTGGTTTTAAATAATCATACTACCTTCTCCGAATGGTGCTGTGGTTTCGACTATAACGGTCAATGGTATCATACAGGATCTTCCTTCGCTTATAACCAAACTCCTGAAATGTGGAAAGCGGATTGGGTGTTCTTAGTGAATCGTTATAAGAATAATAAATTAGTCGCAGCTGCGGACCTTAGGAACGAAGTGCGCACTCAACGTTTTAACGATACTCATTTACCGAATAGTCCGAACTGGGGTTGGAATAATATAGACGATTGGCGTAAGGCTGCCGGAGAAGCAGGTAATGATATCTTACGTGCAAACCCGGACATGGTCATCGTTGTAGAAGGTATCAACTGGTGGGGTGCGATCCCTATCTTAGGTTCAGGAGAACGTCCTCACTTAAAGCCTGTTCGTGATCTTCAAGTTCATATTCGTAATGTGAATAAACTTGTGTATGCAGCTCATAACTACGGATTTATCGGACCGAAACATAACGGTGACGATGCCACATCCGGCGGAAATATCAAATACAAAGATATGGATGCCACCACATTCCGAAATACTATTACAGACGAATGGGGTTATGTAACCGATCCGGATGCAGTCACTACTGCACCTGTTTGGGTGAGTGAATTTGGAGCTTCTCCAGGAGAAACGAATCCTGCGGATAGAGAATGGCTCAAGAGACTTGTGGATTATTTAATCGAGAAGGATCTAGATTTCGCATTCTGGCCTCTGAACGGAGAAGATGAATGGGGACTAGTAACTTCCGATTGGTCTCAAACCAAACGAGGCAACTGGAGAGACGAACATATGGATCGCCTTCTTGCCTTCTCCGGTAAGACAGGATCTGTGCCGTATGTGGATCATTTAACCAAAATTGGATTCAACGGTGTAGATGATAACGTAAGTACGATAGATAACGACTGGCTCTCTGGTGCAAATAAAGGGACTTGTCCAGACGGAGAACGTCTTTTAGGTTTAAGCCGCGACCAAAGAGCGCTTTGTAGCGATACCAAATACGGAAAACTTTGGCATAATGACCGCGCGACTAACGTGCAGGCTGTGTATGAGACAACTACTCGTTATCATGGCACAGGAGATTGGGCAGGCGGATTTACAAAATACGAATGTCCTAACGACTATTATGTTGCGGGAGCTACTAAACACTCTTGGGGAACAAGCGGTATCCTTTGCGCACATAGTAAGGTTCCTCTTGCAAATTCTTGTCGCACTATCTGGTTCGATAGAGGAGATAGTCGTTCTTCTCAACGTGGAGGAGACTGGGCGCCCGGTTCTTACAAAGGCCAATGTGCTGACACGGAATACGTGGCAGGAGTTGCTCAAAGAGACGGAGGAGGAGCGGCATTACTTTGTTGTTCTTCTCCATTGAGCGGAGAATTACCTTTAGTTTATAAGGCAAAAAATCTTTCTCACCGCACCGGATTCGCAGAAGGTGATGCTTGGGTGGTTACCACAGCAGATCATTGGGCGGATCATATCATCTACGGACCTTATGATAGAGGACGTTGGGGAACAGGAAACAAACAAGCGGTCTTCCGCATGTTAGTGGATGTTACTAACGCCAATAATGATAAAGTTGTTACCATAGACGTTTTCGATGGGCAAGATGTATTGGCAAGAAGGGATGTTTACAGACATGAGTTTGTAGGTCCGGGCCAATACACCAATTTTACATTAGATTTTAATATCGCACCGGATAAAGCGGATCGTCCTATGGAAGTTCGCGCATGGTGGTTCGATACTTCTTATGTAAAGACAGAGAATGTAACCATTCAGAATCGATAATATCCTCTGCAGGGTGAAGTTTTACCTGGCAGAAGACAAATCGAAAAAAGCCGGCTCGAATGAGTCGGCTTTTTTGTCTAAACATGCGGAATATATAATATTTCCTTAGAGATCAACTGTAACTCTCAGAAAAGTTGCTGGTATTGAGATCCCAACACCAATGTTCTGGTTCTGAGAACTTGCGAGCTCTATCAGTTTCGTACGAAGTTCCTGGACTTTTCCGTTTTTCTCCGCCGCTGCAAAAGCATTCATTGTTGGACCGTAAAATTTCCTTAGAGACTCGATCAGATCTTCCGGAGTTTTGTTCGGAGATACAAAATTGTATGTGTCTTTGAGTAAGGATATTTTCTCCACTTTCACCCCTGCCTTAGCAAAATAATCGATCACATAGGCTTTCATACCCCAAGTCATCGGGCTTATAAAACCTTCCGGAGGCGGAGGTGAGTAAGATGCACTGATCCCTAATAATTGAGAAACGAACGAAGTTGGATCATTTGGGATCCAATTTCCCATCACTATACGTCCGCCCGGTTTCGTAACTCTGACCATCTCCTTTGCAACGTCATATGGTTTAGGAGCAAACATAGCTCCAAATACTGAAAGAGTTAGATCAAAAGAATGATCCGGGACTTCTTGTAAATTACATGCATCTCCTTCTTGGAATTTTAAATTGGAAAGACCTTCATCCGTAGCTCGTTTGTTCCCTGCTTCCACTAAATTTTTTGCAATGTCTATCCCGATCACTTCACAACCGGTTCTGGCAAGCGGGATCGCAGTAGTTCCATCTCCACATCCTAGATCCAAAATCCTTAAAGGAGATGTTATTCCAAGATGAGTTACAAGTTCTTCTCCCGACTCGCGCATTAAAGAAGCAATCTCGGTAAAATCACCCTTCTCCCATAAAGTTTTGTTCGGGTTTTCTGTTCCGGATTCCAAAGCCTGTTTTATCATATAAGTGTAGATCCTATTGTAGAGTAGTATTTTCTTTCCAGCCTTCTACCCAATATACAGGGCAGAATAAATTCTCAGTGACAATATGATTATATTTGCAGATGATGAAAGCTCCTTGTATAATTCTGCAACCTTGGGTAAAAACTTTATAGGCTCTCACTATGGAAATTAATTCTAGTTCACTCCAACGACAGGAAAGGATTTGTATTTGGGGGAGCCGTTGTTTGTTTGCAGGCTATCTTCCCGATCTAACTTTGCGTCGAAGAGCAGCAGCAACAGTTTGTATCGGTTTGGACGGAGAGTTCCAAGTTTCTTTGAATGATACAGATTGGATCGGCTTTCGAACTGCACTCATTCCCCCCATGGTGGATCATTCTATCCGATTCTCTGGAAACTTTTGTGTATTGCTCTTTATGGATCTAAGCAGTCCGAATTACGAATCCTTAAGAGCATCCAACCTAGAAAGTGAAAATGAAGGTATATTCATTTCATTAAGAGAAGAAGAACAACTATTCGATTCAATCAGCAAAATCCTATCTCTCAATTCCGATTCGGAAGAGAGATTATTAGAATTACTAAATCAAATCCCTCCAATCGTAGAGAATGGATATAGAATGAAAGACCCTCGTATCCAAAAAATTGTGGAACTAATTACCACAATGCCTCATGAAGATCATTCTGCAAAAGATCTAGCTGAATTTGCAAGTATGTCCGTTTCTAATCTAGAGCACCAATTCAAAAAAGAGATCGGTATCCCATTTCATTCTTTTCGCACTTGGTTCCGGCTTAAATTAACTGTGTATTCACTTTTACATGGAATGAGCCACACAGATGCAGCCCATCGAGCAGGATTTTTCGATTCTGCTCATTTCACCCGAACTTTTCGTGCCACATTCGGATTACCTCCTTCCGAAATATTTAGAAGCACAAGACATTTGAAATCATTTATAGAAGTGCCGGCAAGTTATGCGGAAGCCTAATAGATTGGGATACTCAACTAGAATATTACGATATTATTCATAGCTAAGATACGTCGTCATCTGTCCCTTACCTTTTACATCCACTAACCTTCTAATTTCAATCTGAGAAGTATCGTTTAATAGGTCATAAGTAGTTTCAGAGATCTGGATTCGACCTGATATACCGTGAGACTCTAATCTACTGGCAGTATTCACAGCATCACCCCAAAGATCGTATGCAAATTTTTTCTTCCCGATCACACCGGCAATCACGGGACCTGAATGGATACCAATCCTCATCCTTAAGGGATTTCCGGATGGATCCTTTAAATTTTTTACAAACTTTTGCATTTCGATCGCCATATTCATCGCGCTTTCCGCGTGATTCTCATGCCAAATCGGAATTCCGGCAGCAGCCATATACGCATCTCCGATGGTTTTTATTTTTTCCATTCGGTATTTTTCTGCGAGAAGATCAAAATGAGAAAATATATCATTCAAAAAATGTACCAAAGTTTCAGGAGAAACCTTTTGGGAAATCACGGTGAAGTTCTCTATGTCCGCAAATAGTATCGAAACCATTTGATACCCGTCTGCAATTGTAGAAGGATTTCGTTTCAATCTTTCCGCGATAGGTTCGGGAAGAATATTCAATAGAAGGTTCTCTGCCCGATCATGTTCTTGTTTGTTTTTAGAAATGAAATAGTATAAGCTGAAAAAAGTCAAAGTCCCAGCGCCAACAATATTTATCACAAAGAACAATATCTGCAAATTACGCTCTACTCTTGGTATAGGTAGATCCAGATAAAATTCGGCAAACCCGCTTAAAACCAATACGATCAAAAATAATCCAAACCAGATCAAACCTTGACGGATTGGAGCAAAAGAAAGAGCCCCGAGTGGACAAAGTATAGCCCAAATGATAACAGCTCCTGAATTCTCAAAACCCCCTAAGCTTAATTGTAAAAGTACAGGAAGAATTAGGATAAATAGAAATTGGAGAAATCTAAAAGCCAAATATTTTCCAGTAGCAAAAACAAACAACAGGCTTAATAAACTTAAGAGAGCATAAGCTCCGGGAATAATTGCCGATTGCGGAAAACCTAATATAAAATATAAAAAGCTCCATAAAAAACCCGCAGCCGTAAACGCCATCGAGAAATTGATGAGCCCATCCTTATGAAGTTTATCTCGTTCTTTTGTTCTCATAATTTTTAACTCTTATTTCCTTAATTGACTGATAGAAAAAGATCCGCCGTTTGTATAATTCTGCAAATTCGTAAAAAAACAGATCTCTTCTATAATTTTTTTCCAAAGAACTGCAGGATTATACAAGGTCCAGAGAGCGGCGCATCGTATATTGATGTATATGCACGTTACAAAGGTAAAAATCCAAAAATGAAAGATATTCTTTTTTACCAACTTTTTGAACCCCAATCCTCTACTTACACTTACTTGATTGCAGATCCGGAAACCAAAGAAGCCGCAATCATCGACCCGGTTTGGGAAACTGTAGATAGAGATCTAAAACTGATCCGAGAACTCGGCTTGTATCTAATGTATATTTTAGAGACCCATATTCATGCGGATCATATCACCGGAGCAGCTGAGATCCGTAAAAATACAATGGCCCAAACAGCAGTAAGCGCTTTGGCAGAAATAGATTGTGTAGATATTTTACTCGAAGATGGACGTATTCTTCCTCTCGGAAACAGACATATAAAAGCAATCGCAACGCCTGGACATACAAACGCCTGCATGAGTTTTCTATTCGAAGGAAAGGTGTTTACAGGAGACTCACTTCTGATCCGAGGAACGGGAAGAACAGACTTTCAAGAAGGATCCGCTTCAAAGCTGTATGACAGCATCACTCAAAAATTATTCTCTCTTCCGGACGATACTCAAGTTTATCCGGCTCACGATTACCAAGGTTTCACAAATACTACAATCGCTTTGGAAAAAAAGTTAAATCCCAGGATCGGAGGAAATCGTTCGAAAGAAGATTTTAAGAAGATCATGGAAGAACTACAACTTACTACTCCTAAAAAAATGCACTTAGCTCTGCCTGCAAATATCGGCTGCGGCAATTTGGAAATCGTAAGAACGATGAACCCGCAAAGTATATCAGGAATTCCTACTGTTTTGAATGAGGATGTATATAAGAAAATTGGAAAAGTTAAGATAGTAGATGTACGTTCTCCGGAAGAATTCCACGGAGAATTAGGACATATTCGCACGGCACAACTTGTAACGCTTGGCCCGGAATTAACTAAATTTTTAGAAACTGGCGATCGTTTCGAAGAGATCATATTCGTATGTCGAAGCGGGAAACGTTCCACTCAAGCAACTGAAGAAAGCATTCGTTTAGGTTATAAATTCACATCCAATATGGCAGGAGGGATGGTGAATTGGAATGAGAAATATCTGCCGAAGGAGTAAGAAGAATGGCAACAGAATGGACTATGGGTCTAGTTGGCGGAGTGGTGATCGGTATCGCCGTTTCTTTAATGTTGTTATGGAATGGAAGAGTTACCGGAGTCAGCAGCATCGTATACGGTGTTCTGGTTCCAGTCAAAGGTGATCTAGCTTGGAGATGGTATTTCATAGCTGGACTTCTACTAGGCGGACTATCTTTACAAGCTACTGCACCGGAACTTTTAGCAGTTGAGCTGCAAACAAAAACCTGGATCGGCGTGATTGCAGGAATACTTGTTGGGTTTGGTGCAATGTTAGGAGGAGGCTGCACAAGTGGACACGGAGTTTGTGGAGTAAGTAGGGTTTCACCAAGGTCCATAGTAGCAACAATCGCATTCATGGCTGCGGGTATGGCAGCAGTAATGTTCCTAAGAAAAACAGGGATGCTTATATGAAATATAATCTTGGAGCATTGATCGTAGGTTTATTATTCGCCATCGGCCTAGGCCTGTCCGGAATTTTACAACCTGCAAACATTATAGGGTTTTTAGATGTTTTTGGAAAGTGGAATCCTACCCTTCTTTTCACCATGGCGGGAGCTGTCGGAGTCCATTTCATCACTTACAAATTAATACGAAAAAGAAAAACTCCAATGTTCTCAAAGGATTGGTTTATTCCAACTAGGCAAGAGATCACTCCTGCTTTAGTCATTGGAAGTTTGATTTTTGGGATAGGCTGGGGATTAGGAGGTTATTGTCCTACAGTTTCAGTCACTTCGCTTGCAAGTTTTGAAACGAGACCACTTATCGTTTTTGTCAGCATAATATTCGGAATGTTACTATTCGGATTCTTAGATAAGAAAATGAATTTGAAAAGTAAATTAGAATAAACTACTATGCTGATCTTAGGTTATATCTCTTCCTTTATCATGGGAACTTTGCTAGGCCTGATAGGTGCCGGAGGTTCGATCCTCACAGTTCCTATTCTTTTCTATTTCTTCGGACAAGACGCGATTTACGCCACTACAAACTCACTCTTTGTGGTCGGAATAGCAGCGTTAGTTGGAACAGCAATCCAGGCAAAGAAAGGAGATACAAACATAAAAATAGGAATGTATTTCGCAGGACCAAGCTTTATAGGAATTTATCTTGCGAGACATTTCCTTCTTCCTTCGCTACCAAACGTCTTAATTTCGGATTTCGGTATTACTCTCACAAAACCGTTACTGGTGATGATCGTTTTTTCAATCATAATGGTTTTTAGTTCTTGGACTATGATCCGCCCCGATAATTCGGTCCCTAGAGGATCGTCAAAACTAAATGGGATATCGTCTAACTTTCCAGCCATTGGGCTCAAAGGACTTATAGTCGGTACGATTACAGGCTTTGTGGGGGCAGGAGGAGGTTTTCTTATCATTCCCGCTCTAGTAATTTTATTCAAGTTTCCGATGAAACAAGCAGTAGGCACTTCACTTGCTATAATTTCCGCAAATTCACTTTTCGGATTCGCAATCAGTTTTAGATCGGTACAAACAGAGAATTGTCCCTTACTTCTAACAATCTGCATGTTGGGAATCGCAGGAATGTTTTTAGGACAAACTCTTTCCTCGAGAATAAATGAAAGATATCTAAAAAGCGGTTTTGGTTATCTTGCGTTAATTACGGCTTCCTTAATTCTATGGGATCAGGCTTTGAGATTATAGGTTATTACTAGTCGTTTAATACGGTTGCTTCCATTTTTTTAGGATGACGGCCATTCTGCAAATTGTTAGCCTTACCTTCCCCATTACTGCCGGTCTGGTTTATTGAACCTGGAGAGTGAATGCGTTACGACCGTATCCTCATCGCACCCGACAAATTTAAAGGAACCCTTAGCGCAATGCGTGCCGCAAGAGCAATGAGCTCGGGCGTTCGCTCCGCTTGGGGCGACACTGTCCAAGTAGTCGAACTCCCTCTGGCTGACGGAGGCGAAGGGAGTCTCGTTGCCCTCCACTCACTTCGACCAAAGCTGAATCTTCGTGCAGATATCCTCTCCAACGCAAGTGGGCTCAACCGCTCCGTTTGTTACCTTGCCAACGAGACAGATGCCTACTTTGAATCTGCACGATTGCTTTCGTTAAACTTCAGAGGCAATTGCCGACTTCCTCTTCTCGACCGCACGAGTGGTGGCGTTGGCCGATGGATTCTGCATATGCTATCCCTGAAAAAAAGGGAGTTATTTTTGTTTCTCGGAGGCACAGCAGTATGCGACGGTGGACTAGGGATCTTACTCGAATTCGGATTTCATTTGTTGGACGGCAAAGGTAACCCGATTCATTCTCTGCGAAATTTGCCTAATGCCCGAAGGCTTATTCCTCCTACTACAT
Source organism: Leptospira johnsonii (assembly GCF_003112675.1). Classification (NCBI taxonomy): domain Bacteria; kingdom Pseudomonadati; phylum Spirochaetota; class Leptospiria; order Leptospirales; family Leptospiraceae; genus Leptospira; species Leptospira johnsonii. The sequence goes on from NZ_BFAY01000008.1 coordinate 86,461, forward strand.
TTACATCGATAGAAGCAAATATCAAAATGCTTTCGGACGTAACCAATCCTCTGTTGGGTCCTACGGGCGCTCCCCAATTGTTTGCCCCTCAAAAAGGAGCTACACCAAGCGATGTGGCATTATTGGAAGACGGGCTTGCGCGACTCTCCCATTTGTGGGCTGAGTTCGCTGAACAAGGTGAGACAAACTGGCCGAGCGGAGTCGGTGCAGGAGGTGGAATTGCACTCCCTCTTCTCGGAATGACAAGAAAGCAGGCAACAATCGGTTCGGGCTCTTCTTTCTTTTTGGAGGAATCCGGACTGGCGAGCACGATCCGTCCTGGCGATTTAGTCTTAACCGGGGAAGGAAAGACCGATGCAGGCACCCTCGCAGGTAAGCTCGTAGATGCAGTGGTTCACCTTTGCCGCAAGGTTGGCGCGGATTGTTTGGTAATCAGCGGAGCCGTGACCGACCGAGACAGATTGGACGCAGCCAATTATCCCAAGACAATAGCGGTTTCAACTAATGGTAAGATACCGTCACGTAAAGAAGCCGCTAATGAACTATCCCAGGCCGTTAAGCGAGCTCTCGCCTTAGAAAAATAATTGTGATCGCAAGCTTCTATAAAGAAATCATTTTAAGTATTCGAAGTAAATGCATTACCTAAGAAGAGCAGGAGAGAGAAGCTTTGGATTATTGAAGTCAATGATAAATCACTACCTCAATACATCATTCAGAAGTTTCCCCAACATCTGATCCTGTGTCTGCACAGTTTTCTGATTTGCCTCATAAGAGCGGTTAACTTCGATCATTTCCACCATTTCTGTCACTACGCTTACATTAGAAGCTTCTAAATAACCTTGGAGAAGATTCGGCTCTTCTTCTAAAAGGAAAGGCCTTGGTTCACCGGATTCGGGAGTATCGTTATAAAAAGAGTCCCCTTCTTTATCCAAATGACGAGGATTTTCCACAGTACGGATCTTGATACGATCTAAAAGAACAGGTGTTTCAAATCTATTTTTATCTGCGCCTGTAGAATTTCGAGGATCGTTACCGATCTCACCATTGATCCAAACTTCACCGTTCTCTCTGATCAAAAAATTTCCGCGAGCCACCTTGATCGGACCGTTTTCTCCCATAAGAGGAAAACCCTGAGGAGTCACTAAGTAACCGTTCGTATCCAGAACGAATGCGCCTGAGCGAGAAAGTCTTTCACCTCTATTGGTTAGAACACTAAAAAAAGCAGGGTGTTCTGTGCCTGGTCTGTCTTGCAGCATCATGTCGAAAGGATTATCTGTTTTCTTCACAGCACCTTGTTCGAATCTTGTATAAACTTCATTCACCTCGGCGCCTAACCCGAGTTTGCCGACCACTGGAGCCGTATCGAAGGAGCCCATAGGCACCTTGCCAACTCCGTCTTCGCTGAATCTATGGATTAAAAGTTCAGGGAAAGTTTTGAACAACGTTGTGTCTCTTTTGAATGCGGTCTTGTCCACGTTCGCAAGATTGTTAGAGATAACGTCCATGCGCGTCTGCTGCACGATCATCCCGTTGGATCCGGTGTACATTCCTCTTAACATTCGTCTTTCTCCTACTCTCTGTAAGGATCGGAGTTTTTTAAAAATCCCATTACGCTTTTGAAGACATAAAAAGAAAAAATAAGAAGGAATTCCTACCCCATCTTGGGGTTTGGCCGCCTCCCGCCCAACGGCGGGACCGGGCTGCTACGGGTTCGGCGAGTCCGCCTCATCCCACCTTCGGCGGGACAAGCCCTCCGCATCCCTGGCGGGGAATAAGAGCCCAAACTTGTCTATGAAAATCCATCCGTATTTTTGTAGGAGCTCCTACAAAATCCAGGCTCGAAAAAGGCTTGTGAAAATCAAAATTTCATGATAGAGACGGAAATCGCATTTTCCCACAAACCCACCCCCCATTCCCGACGATGGGTGGGGGTCGATTTATACGCTGTGGGAATTCCTACAAAACCCAGGATTTTGTCTCATTCCGAAAAAACCTTTGACATCTCTTGTTCTGAGGACTATCTATCCAGAGGATGAAGAAAAAAGGGTATTTTCTCTCCTTAGGAGCTGGCAAAAACCAGGTACCCTTGATCTCTGCTGCAAGAGCCCTGGGCTTGGAAGTCGCCGCAGTAGACAAAAACGATAAGGCTCCCGGGTTCGCAATGGCGAGCTTGCGGATCATAGAGTCCACTTTCGAATACAGACGGATCCTAAGAGCAGTCGCAGAAAATCCATTGCCGACCCCAATCATAGGGATCGGGACAAGATCCTTCGGCAAGGCGACGTATAGCGCAGCCTATCTTGCGGAAAAATTAAAACTAAAGTATGCAAGCACCGAATCCGTATTAAAATTTTCTGATAAACAGATCTTAAAGGAAACCTTGGCCCCTAAAGGGATTAGAGTCCCAAAAGAGATCCCGACTTCGGAGATCAAAGCTAAGTCTAAATCTTTTCCTTATCCTTGGATCTTAAAACCGAGCCAAGGTAGCGGTAAATCCGGGATCCAACTCGTGGAATCCGATTCGGATCTAAAATCTATTTCTAATTTAACTTCTCCTAAAAAACAAACCAAGTCAAAAGTTTCGGCGAATTCTCCTCATCCGGAAACTTGGCTTTTAGAAGAGTATATTCCAGGTCCTGAATATACTGTTTTGGGATTAGTGGACCAATCCGATTTTCATTTAGTGAATATCTCCTTGAAGGAAACTTCTTCTTTTCCTCCTTTTTTAGAGGCCGCTCATCGCCTCCCCTTTCCTAAATCTGAATTGGAAGGTGAGATCAAGATGTTATGCAGAGCCATCGTAAAGGCCACAGGCCTGAAAAATTGCCCTTTTGTAGCCGAATTCAGATCAGATGAAAATGGAGAACTTGTTTTGATCGAAGCTGCTCCTGAAGTGGGTGGTGAATATTTGGCCGACGTTTTAGTTCCTGGTTATTCCGGTTACGATTATTTTACGAATCTGGTCAAACTTTTAGTAGGAGAACCTATCGTTCCTCCCCCTTCTAGTTTAGAAATTCCTAAAAAACTAAAATCTCAAGTTCGTTTTGATATTCCACCCAGAGGTATTTCGATCCTGAAATCTTGGGAAGATTTTCCTGCAAATTACGGAGAGACTATACTTTTGAACCAAAACCTAAAAGAGCCTGGTTCCAAACTGGATACTTCTTTGGGGAATGAAACAAGGACTAGAGTTCTTTGTTTAAGATCGAAAGCATCTTCTTCGGAAGAAGAATGGAATGGCAGCGTGAAAAATCGTTTGAAGGCGGAATATGAAGCCCGCTGATCATCCTTCTAAAGAAGCTTGGGAAACTCATTATACCAGACCCAAAGCAAAACTTTCTTATCCGGATGAGAACTTGGTTCGGATGATCTCTAAATTCCCGGCTTCTTCCCCTTCGCCAAAGGCTTTGGATTTTGGTGCAGGTTCCGGAAGACATTGTGTTCTTTTGAAAGATTTCGGTTATGAAGTATATGCTGCAGATTATAGCGAGAATTCTATCCAGTCCGTTAAAGAGTCTTATCCTTGGGCCAAAACTTTTTTATTGAATACTCCTCCTTATCCTTTCGAGAAGGAAGAATTTGATCTAATCGTTAGCTGGGGAGTTCTGCATTATAATTCTCCTGATCTCGCAAAATCCATGTTAGCTGATACCTTCCGCATTCTAAAAAAAGGAGGCTATCTCGCTGCTTCCGTAAGAGCAGAAGGTGACACTCATCTTAAGGCTGAAAAAGGCAAGATTGGAACTGCGGATCTCGCAGGCGGCGCAACGTGGTTTTATTCCAAAGAAGATGTGCAAAGTCTTCTTCAAAATTTTTCTTCCTTCGACCTGGGTTATACGGAAAGAACTCCATTAGGAAAATTGGATGAGAGGATTTGTCATTGGATCTTTCTCGCCAAAAAATAATCCAAGAAGAATGTCCTTTAAACGGGGACTGCAATTGGGAACCTCTATACAGATCCGAGTTCGGTAACTTCGATCTTTCTATCCAAATCTGTAAAACCTGCGGCTTCCAAGCTCAATTTCCAAGACCTGAACCTGAGTCATTGTACACGGAAGAATATTATACCGGTAACCAAGACTTCACCTATAAAGACGAAAGGAAAACTGAAAAATTCGATCGATATGTTTGGTTTGCTCGTTTAAAAAATATTTCCAAATTCAAATCTTCGGGAAATTTTTTGGATATAGGTTGTTCCTTCGGCGGTTTTTTAGAATGCGCTAAAGAAAAAGGATTCGTGCCTTATGGAGTGGAAATTTCTCCCTTCTCCGCCAAACAAGCGGAGGCGAGAGGTTTCAAAGTATGGCAGGGCCAATTCCTGGATGCCGATCTTCCCGAAAATTTTTTCGATGTGATCACATTGATCGAAGTGATCGAACACTTGGAAAACCCAAAAGAAGTATTTAATAAACTTTCCAGAATACTAAGGCCTGGAGGCTTACTTCTTATCCAGACTGCGAATTTTGACGCCTGGCAGGCAATAGAAGCAGGCAAAAATTATCACTATTACCTCCCCGGTCACGTGTATTATTATTCTGCAAAAAACCTTCGGAAAATTCTTGCCATACGAGGATTCGAAAGACAGATTACTTACCTCGGAGTGGACTTCCCTCTTTCCGCTAAACTTTCAAAATCCAGGGGGAGTTTTTCTAGTTGGAAGGATTATTTTAAATGGTTCCGGATCTCTTTCTACCATTTTAAAAGTAAACTTTCAAAAAAGGGAATCCCGCTCACATCTTCTATGGTGCATTACGCGATTAAGAAATGAATTCTCATCCGAATACAAAGTACAGTAGATTTTTCGATTATATTCCGGACGCGGGTTTAGGACGAAAACTGAATTTTACAGTCCGTGTTTTGGCTGCTTCTGCCTATCGTTTTGCCAAAGACGAATGCCTTATTAAGGCTTCCGGTATTTCCTATACTACGATCGTTTCTTTGATCCCTATGCTTGTTGTGGCACTTTCACTTTTAACTATCACTTCCGGGCTGGACAATCGTAAGGAAGAAATATTCGATAAAATTAATGCATTCTTTTTAGTCAGTAATATCAATCTGGATATCAATCCGTACTTGGATACTTTAGGAGAATTGATCGATGCCGCTAGACAGATAGGTGCCATCGGCTTTATTCTTTTAGTATTCTCGGCGACCACTGTATTAAGATCTTTGGAGAATTCTTTTAACTCCATCTGGAGGATAGAAGAAAAAAGATCGGTTCTACAAGAATTCGTATTTTACTTTTTTGTTCTTTCTATCGGCCCTCTGCTACTTGTGATCGGAGACAATCTGGCTAAGAAAGTGACAGATGTATTTCGTCCTCCTCATTATCTGAGTATGGACAAGGATCTAGAAAATCATATCTGGATCTCTGGGGAGAATGGTACACTCTTTCGCATGGATTCAGGTCTCAAACAAGATTATTATCTGGATGAAAAAGATATCGATCTGAAAAACATTCGTTGTCTGGATTCTTTCGGGGTTCGTGTGGACTTTTGCGAAAAACCGGATATCTCTAAGGAAAACTTTGTTCGAGTTTCCATCAAAGATGGAAAAGTATATGCTCTCTCCGAAAAGGGATTATTTCTCTCCCGGCCCGTGGACGGCTCCGTATGGAACGCAATCTATTTCGATAATTCTAATTTTAAAGATTTTGAATATATAAATGAAGGGAATTTTTATTTGATCTTCTCCAACGGAGAAGTCCTACATTTTTTCGCTCAGGGAAGAAGTTATAAACCGGTATTCACAAATGTCCTGAAGATCCGAGCGAATAGGGTCTATTTTCCGGAACCTTACCTAGGATATATCGTGGATGAGGACGGGAATGTTTGGAAGAGCGAGGACGGTGGCTACACCTGGAATTCAACCAAGATCACAGGCCATGGACTTAAAGACATCCATAGAATTCGCCCCGGAGAACTTTTTGTCACGGGAGAAAGAGGTTCCGTTTTCAAAACGGAAGATGGCGGATACACTTGGAAAAACCTAAGTCATAAAAGATACACATTCAGCAAGGTTTGGTCCGTAGAAAATGAAGAATCAGCGGATATTTTCCTTTTGGACGCTCTCGGAAATATTTTAGTCTCCATAGACGGGGGAGAACATTGGAATACTTTTTATATTCCAGCAAAAGGCAAAGTGTTCGCATCCGGACTTCTGGACAGAAGTGAAAATGGAAGATTCAGATTATTGAATATTGGAGAATACAGAAAGATCAGCCTTTCAGAATACAAAGATGTGAAATACGAGACAATCATCCTGCAAGGAGGAGAATCAGTATTCTCACCTTATAATATTCTAAAATTCTTCTTCCCATTGATCGGGATCTGGCTATTCTTCTTGGCATTATTCACTCTGATCCCGAATACAAAGGTCCCTATCCGCGCATCCTCTTGGGGAGCCGGATTCACTAGCGTGATCTTTTTGATCTTCCTCTATGGATTTCAGGTGTATATCACCTCATTCTCCGAAACTACGATGATCGTGTATAAGGCATTAGCCTCCATCCCTATCTTCTTGATCGGAGTTTATTCCTTATCGTTGATCGTTCTATTCGGAGCCGAAGTGACCGCTTGCGTGCAATACCCGGAAAGATATTATGCACCTTTCCAATTGATAGAAGAACATCATACTGCCTTTAGTTACGAATTCAGAAAATTGATCGGAGTTTTGAAAGCAGTCTATTTAGTCCAAAAAGAAAGTAAGATCGCTCCTCGCAATGGCGACCTTGCGATCAAATCTGGACTTCATACGGAAGAAATCCCAAGGCTTACCAAAACATTATCAGAAGCAGGATTGCTCGTAGAGACGAATGAAGGAGGAGCCTGGCTGCCAGTTGTATCCGGAGAAGATCTCAGTTTGGGAGATTTTTATCGTAGGATTCCGGAACCTCTATTAAAGGAAGATCCTTCTTTCCATGTGTATCCGGATAAAGTAAGAGATAAAATGGACAAGGCGGAAACTTCTCTGCAAAAAGACCTGGATGCGATCAGTTTCAGGGATTTGATCGATTAAACTTTCTCGTTTGAAATTCCTCAAACCACTTTCGCTTTCGATATTTGATAAGCAAAAACTCTCGGAAAATATTTATGCAGAAAGATCCCGAATTTCTCTTTTGGACCGGCAATCACTATCTCATTCTTTCCCAAGGCGATTGAATTAAGGATTTCTCTCGCACATTCATCCGCTCCGATCCCGGACCTGATCCCAGGATCTAATTTTCCGTGTTTGGATCCGTTTCCGGAGAAAGCATTTTCTGAAATTTTAGTCCGTACAAATCCAGGATAGACCAACAGAACTTTCAGATTTTCTTTGGAGTTCTCTGCACGAAGCGCTTCATAAAATCCGGATAATGCGAATTTTGCGGCCGAGTATCCAGTTCTAAGCGGGACTCCAAACTTTCCAGCCACGCTGGAAACGGATACGATCCAACCTTGCTTTCTTTCGCGAAAATGAGGAAGTACAGCTAAAGAAAGAGCTATATTTCCGAAAAAGTCGACGTTCATGAGAGACTTGTAAGTAGACATGGAGGTTTCATGCGCAAAGGACCTTTGACTAATCCCTCCATTATTGATCAGAACGTCCACTTTACCGAATTTAAGGATGGCTTGATCAGGCAAATTTTCTATATAAGAATAATTTTCCAAATCGAAAGGAAGAACCAAACAGTCTTCATCAGTTTTTCCTAATTCTTCTTTTACTCGAATTAGCTCCTCTTCTCTTCTTGCGGAAAGAATCAATTTAGCACCGGAATCTTTCAACTCCGATGCCAGCGCCTCACCTATTCCGGAAGAAGCTCCGGTAATCCAGACAACCTTATCTTTAAAAAATGAATTGATCCGACTCACGATCCTTGGACCACCTTTAAGAACTGGTCTCCCAGATCAATCCTACGATCCGCTGTTCGTATGGAAGAATGAATCACATCCCCCGGCTGTAAATACTGGGTTCTTTTACTCTGCCCTTTTATGAAAAGTTCCCATTTTTTTCTTTCTGAAAGAAGTCCAGCGATCTTTTGAACCATCTTGCCTGGAGCCCTAAGAGCGCATCCGGAAGGAGTGCCTGTTAACAAAACATCTCCAGGAGATATATTACAAAAGTTAGATAGTTCAGTGATCGTCTCCTCCGGCTTGAATACTAAATTGGAAATAGTATCATGCTGCCTGACTTCATCGTTCACAAGCAAGGTCAACTCCAGACTATTCAATATCTCAAAATCTCCCGGTTCCAAAACGGCCAGCACAGGCCCTGCAGGTAAAAACGTACGGTAAGATTTTCCCTTATACCACTGCAATTGAGGAAGTTGTATATCTCTTGCAGATACGTCATTCGCCATAAAAATGGCGGCCACATACTCTGATATATTTTGGGAATTTACTTCTATATAAGAATCTATGGATTTTCCGAAAACAAAACCGAGTTCTATCTCGTAATCCAAAAGTTTGACATGATTAGGCCGGATCACTTCACCCACGGGAGAAGTCAGGGATGCGTCCGATTTGGTGAAAAAAAGATTATAACTCTTATCGTCAGGATCAAGTCCAGATTCTATCAGATGTTGTTTATAATTCGCACCTTGGCAGATGATCTGGCACGGTGAAGAAATCGGAGAAAGCAATTTTACTTCTGAAAGTTTATAACTCTTCGATCCGAGATTAGAGTTATCCTTCTTAGAGAATTCCAAAAATTTGCGCGTATCCAAATTCCCTAATCCGAGAGGATAAACCTTACCTTCTATGAGTTTTGCCCAATCTATTTGTTTATCTTTCTCGAAAAGTACGTAATTCCTAGCCATAGTCCATTCCTTTTTCTTAATATTTAATCCAGCTTCTCGGAGATCGTTCTGCGACCTTTTTCAATTCTATCAGCTTCCTTAACTCGATTTTCCTTCCTGAAAATATTCCTTTTACAAGTTCAACCAGCTTATCCAAAGAAAGCTCAGTGTCTAAAAAATCCTCAGGCATATCTTGTCCCCATTGGTACAGACTTTCCCTACTGATCAGGTGAAATCCTACTGGAACGGCATCGTCAAATTTATCTCCGTCTGTATAGTGTTCCACGAGCATTCCACTTGGATCTCTCTGATAATCGAATATCTGACTTCCTAATATATGCCTTCCGATCCCCCAAGCTGGTTTCCAACCTCTTTTTAAAAGCCATTCCCTTCCTTTAGCTACTTCGTCCAAATCTTTCAACTCAAAAGCGCAATGTTCCAATCTATCGTCTATTCCGAAGGCAATCACTATCGTATGATGATCCGTGAGCTCTTCTCCCAAATCACATCTTAAAAAAGCGATCACAGGCTCCTTGGATCCCGGAAGTATCTGTATATCGGAAGGGATCATACCAAATACTTCGCAATACCACTGTGCATTCTTTAAAAATTCCTGTTTTAAAAAAACTGCATGTCCCAAACGATTTACTTTCGCGGGTCCTACATCCCACGGTTGGGGCTGATTTTTTCGTAAGATCTTTCCATCACAATTCCAATGTATAGACTTTCTATCCGTCTCCTTTTCTGTAAAGGAAGAGGAAAGTAATACTGCATCCACCGGAAGGCCGGAAGGATCCTTAATCGTTACGGTCGGAAAATGCTCGGTGCCGAACCTTCCCTGAGGCCAGACCTCGGCTCCATCCATACGTCTTAACCTTTCGAATTCCTCCGTCGAAGATATATACAATCCGAATCCAAGTAAAAAGTCCCTGTCGGCCTTTTCCAAAGACCAACAGGGTAGATCGGAGCTAAAGCCATGAAACAAAACTCTTTCCTTAGACAATTCAAAGGGAGAGAGCCCAAAATCCTTATAGTATTCGGCGGTTAATTCCGGATTTTTTCTTCCTAACCTAACATACGCGATATCTCTCGCCTTGCTTATAGGATTCTTCGATCTTGTCGGACATTTGGAAGGTAATTGTTTCATGGCATTTTTCCTCGATAGATTTCCGCAAATCTTAAAACGGTATCATCCGCTTCCTTTCCCTGAAAGACTGCAGCTACAATCTTATCCGGACGAACGATCGCGAATCGATCCGCTCCGCCGAAAAATTTCAAAAAAGAAGAAGTAACATCTTCGACGGAATTAGAGGTAATCTCGGATGCCTGTTGTTGATTCGAAATATGTAATATCATTCCTCCCATTCTTTTCCAAATCTCAATGCAAGATTGGCTTAGTATCCGGGAAGGATGAACTCCGTAACCGACTAGACAGAGATGAGAGCCTAGTAAAGAATCGGACAATTCCCAATTCCCGTCCTTCGATCGGAGAGGTGCTTGAGGAAAAACTGATCCGGGAGAAATAGAAGAATTCCTTAATGTATCCTTCTTTAAGAATAGACCTTTACCGAAAGAATTATCCGGTTTTAATCTCAGATCCGATAAATAAGGACGAGCAGGAGTAAAAGATAGGAACTTCATCAATAAGTCCCGGAAAAAAGCTGCGATCCTACTTCTGGTCATGATGATCGAACCCAAAAAAACAGCCAAACGTATCATCTTTTTTGCATGTGGCCTTCTCTCCATGTTATAACTGGAAAGTATATCTTTAGAAGCTTCTTTACGTAAAACGGATGCGATCTTCCAGACAAGATTGAAGGAATCCCTCATACCACTCACTAAGCCCTGTCCCGCAAAAGGAGGAGTTAAATGAGCAGAATCTCCCAGCAAGAATACTCTCCCCTTACCCATACATTCCACTGTCTTTGCTTGGAATCTATATACGGCTTTTCTCTGGACCTTCATGGAAGAGAGTTCTCCCCAAGGGCGAATGAGTTCTGCAACCTTTTCCGGCTTCTCCATCTCCTCCTTGGTCTCTCCGTTCCTAAGAAGAAACTCCCAGCGTTGGGATTTTCCGGGACCTGGGACATGTGCGATAGGCCTTTTGGGATCGCAGATAAATTCAACCTTATCTAGAACGTTAGGCAAATCATCTACATCTAATATCAGCCAATCTTCCTTGTAAGAAGAACCTTTCAGTTTCCATCCTTGTTTTTCACGGACCTGACTATGAGCACCGTCGCACCCTAAAAGAAAACCTGTCGAAATTCTATAAGTAGTTCCGTTATATTTGACTTTTACGATAATACCCGAATCCGACTCTATATGAGTTAAATAAGTACATTCTGACCAAAGCTTTACATGATCGAATCTTTCCAGGCCCTTTCTTAGAAGTCTCTCCAAGTCCGGCTGATAAATGGAAACCAAACGAGGATGTCCGTCCATGGATCCCATAGAATTGATCTTAGCTAATGTTCCTACGTAAGGGGAGATCATTTCCACCCAGGAAATGGATGGCATAATTTTAGAAGCCTCTTCACCTAGCCCGGAAGCTTGGAGTATTCTCAAAGCGTCTTGGTCCAAGGAAATGGCTCTTGGGATTTCCAAAATTCCCGGATTCTGATCTATAAGCAGGACTGGAATTCCTTCACTTCCCAAAAGATTCGCGGTCAGAACTCCTACCGGGCCCGCACCTACGATTAAAACATTTGGTTTCTCCAATTCCTCGACTTCTTCCATAAAATGAAATACTAATCAAAAATGATAAAAACGTCAATAAATTTAGAAAAAAAAATAGATAGATCAGATCATTTTTGATAAATCTATCAAAAATGTAATTGTGTCATAATTTGGATGAAGGAATCATCTCTTATGACCTCGCCACCCAAGAAACTACCCCCGAAAAGAGAGAGAACTCGGGTCCAAATCCTGAAAGCTGCTCTCAAACTTTTCGCAAGAAAAGATGCAGGAGAAGCGTCAATCTCGGATGTGATTGCGGAAGCTGAAATTGCAAACGGAACCTTTTATAATCATTTCAAAACCAAGGAGGAACTTTTAGAAGCTTCCTCCTTGGCTATGATAGAATCTCTCGCCTCCGAAGTGGAAACCATTATGGGAGATCTGGATGATCCTGCGGAAAGAATGGCGTTGGCGGGAATTTACTTCTTTAAAAAAGCAAGAATGGATTCGAATTGGGCCTGGGCACTTATCCGAATTGCAGCTGTAACACCTAGGATGAGCGACATGCTTTTAAGTTATCCATTGAGAGATCTGCAAAAAGGTGTCACATCTGGAAAATTCACCATCGAATCTACAGAAACCGCACTCGGACTTTTTGTGGGTTCCTTACATTATGGGATCCGGAACATATTAGAAGGAAGGGCAAAGAATAAATTACACGATAGAGAAATGATGACCCTTGTGCTTAGAAGTTTTGGAGTAGATATCGAGATTGCGAAAAATCTAGCTTCCAAAGGTTTCGAAAGAGCCTGGAAAGAAGACTGATCGATTAAACTTTTGAATCTAACTTAGAGATTGGTGGAAGATTAGAAGACAAAGATTGATAGATCTGCTCTGCAAGTCCCAAAGAGGAATTCGCAGATAGATTCTTAGAATATTCGTCATAGAGCATATCTTCGAAAATTTCTTCCGCGTATCCACCGTCTATCAGTCCAGACTTATGAACTGTCGATTTCATTTCTTTCAACATCATCTTTACGAAGATGGATTCGAATTCTACGGATGCATCGTATAATTTCTTGCGATATGGATCGGCGGAAATCTCTTCTTTGATATTATGAGGCATTTTTACCTCGGAAGAGGAAACCTTTCCGGATAGAGTATTATTAAATTCTTCTCTCAATTGGTCCGGAAAAGTTTGGCCTGGCTTTACATTCTTCTCTTCTCGTAAAAGTCTTTGCACTTCCGGTCTTTCGGAAAGATCCAATTTAGATCGATAGTCTTGGATTTTATCTATCATTATTGTATCTCCAATTCCGCATGAAGTGCACCTGCCGCCTTCAATGCCTCTAAAATTGCGATGATATCTTTTGTGGAAGCTCCTACTTTATTCAACGCTTCCACCACGTCGGAGACCTGAGTTGCCTCCTCTATCACGAAAGATTCTTTTGTTGGAGGTTTTTCTCCGCTAAGTCTGGTAGGTCTTCTGTTCTTATCCGCAACGGAAAGACTTAGGCCCGATCTAGCGACTGCGACTTCATCAATGGTGATATTTCCGCCCATCACGATTACACCGGATCTTTCATTGATAACTACTTTTGCTCTTGGATTCGACTCTACAGTGATGTTTTCCAGATCGGAAAGAAGGTTAAGAAGTCCCGGAGACTTTGCGGAAAACCCGGCACCGACTTCGATCACTATCTCGGAGGGTGTTAATGCCTGGATGGACTCCGCTTTTAGTCCGAATTTTTCAGGAACAGTTTCTTTGATACGATTGACTACATTATTCATCAAAGAGAAGTCTTGGCTATTCAATCGAATGACAACTCTTTGGTTGGAAAAGAAATCTTCTTTTAGTTCCGTTTCCACGATTGCACCTGCGTGGACAATTCCTACGGTCTTTTTGGAAGCTCTACCTAAGCCACCTGCACTATTCTCTTTTCCGCCGAAAGAGATAACTCCGCTTGCCACAGCGTAAATTTTATCGTTCGCAGTCTTTAAAGGAGATTGAAGAAGTACTCCTCCTTCCAAAGACTTTGCGTCCCCTATAGAAGAAACGGTCACATCCAATCTATCTCCCTTACGAGCATAAGAAGGAATATTAGCGGTAATTAATACGGAAGCGATATTTTTAGTCTGCTCAGGCTTTAGATTTGCATCCACTCCCAGGTTCTTGAGATAATTTTTCATACTCTCAGTGGTCATTGGAGTTTTAGAGTCCCCAGTACCAGGAAGTCCAACCACGATCCCATAACCTGTGATCTGGTTATCTCTGATCCCTTCTATTTTGGCCAGATCTTTGAGACGAACTTCCGCTCCAAAAAGAGATAAGGAGAATATTATAAAAAGTAAAATTGCTTTTTTCATCTGGACTCTCCCAATAGGCGGTTCAACTGTTCCAGAATATATCTTTGTTTTTCTTCTTCCGAAAGTTCCGCTTTGACTGTTACAGTTCCATCAGGATTATTGATCGTTTTTAAAGTAATAGGAGGTTGTAAATTTTTAGGTTCGATTCTTCCTGTAAATTGGATCTGAAGATCTGCGATCCGGTCCGCATCCACTGAATTATCTCTGGCAATAAAGTCTGGAGACAATCTTCCGGTTAAAAGAACTTGAGAAGGCTCCCCATTATAAGTAGAAGATCGTTGACCTTGTAATGTCAAAAGTCCGGTATTCGCATCCACTGCGGTAACTACTGCAGTGAGATTTCCTTTCAGCTTTCCAAGAGATTTGATCTTTCCTTTGTTCTTACGAACGATCGTGCGATCCGTATTATAGGTAGGATTTTCAGGGATCACTTTTTTATCAGGCACAGCTTTGATCGTGATATTCTCATCCGCAGTGGATTCTATCTCGAACTCTGCCGTAAAACCTTCTTTCAATTTTACGAATATAGTGGATCCCACTCTTAGATTCTGGCTTCTTGAGTAAGGATTTTTATCCTGCCATTGGGAAAGATCCTGAGCAAAGAGCGCGATCATTCCTGATAAAAATAGAATTGGAAGTAAGAATTTCAAGCTTCGGATCATATCAATTCTCTAAAAGGACTGTGCCCTTCTCCACCACTCTCGCGGAAATTTTTCCTTCTTTGGAATGAGAAGAAACGTCCACGATCTCCCCTATATTACCGGAACTTAATGCTTTTGTCTTTGATTTTACCACCAGGTTCCCCTTGGTAAAAACAAGATTCACATCCCCGCCTCTTTGTACGTCAAATAAGAACCTAAATTGTTTTTTGCGGAGAAGTTCCCCAGTTTGCAAATCCTTAAGTGCAGTAGAGCCTATATCCTTATCGGAAATCCCGTCTGTAAAAGATTCTTCCATGTAAACAGTTCTTTCTTCCAGATCTTCTACCTGAAGTTTTTGTCCTTTGCGGATCTCTTTTTTGGCGAAGAGCGCGTTCGTTCTTCTCTCCAACTTAAATTTGATCCTTTGCGTATGGACCTTTCTATTTTCGAAATAAAAATCCAAAGAAGCAACAATTTGTCCCGGATGGATTACCTGAGGAAGTCCTGCCCATTTCAGTTCCACACCTTGGCTCGGAACAAGTCTATCCCCGCTCAAATAGGAAATTCTGAAATCTCCTTCTTTGTCTTGGGGAAGTTTAGAAACTTCCTTTTTCAGACTTTCTTGCAAATCTTCCGGATCCAATTCTGAATCTAAAGGTAAAACTAAAGTTTCTTTCCCGGAAACAGGAACACCTGCCAACACTTCTCTCAAATTTTCAGGACGGATCAGCACAGGTGCATTCAGATTTTTTAATATAATCTTATCCTTCATCCCGTCCGGAAGTTTAGCGATCTCAGAGAGTAGCACTTCTTTTTTTTGGGTAAGAAGTTTTCCGCGAAGATAAACCGCTTCCATACCTTCTACCTTTTCCGAACCGGACACAAAAAGCCCGGTTAGAATGCAGAATAGGATAATGAAGCGGAAATTCATATCAATTAACGTTTCAGTCCGATTGCGGTAGATAACATATTATCCGAAGTTTGGATGGCTTTGGAATTGGACTCATAAGCTCTTTGAGCTACGATCATATTCACCATCTCTTCTACGATTTTTACGTTAGACATCTCCAAGAATCCTTGCAGAACATTCCCGAAACCTTCCATACCTGGAGTCCCAGGAATTTCAGGGCCGGAAGCAACAGTCTCTTGGAATAGGTTTTTACCGATCGCTTGAAGACCCGCAGGGTTTACAAAACGATACAATTCTACCTGACCGATCACAGTAGGACGGATATCGGCCCCGATCTTTACGGTAACTTCTCCCTGTTCGGAGATCATTAGAGTATTTAGGATCGCTCCCTCTGGAAGGATTAAAGGGGGTTCCAATAAATAACCGTTAGATGTAACTACTTGTTGATTGGAATCTATCTTATAAGAACCGTCGCGAGTGAATGCAAAACTTCCATCAGGCATTTGGATCTTAAAAAATCCCATCTCGCTTGTGATCGCAAGATCCAGCTTGTTCCCAGTCGCCTGAAAGGAACCAATCTCGAATAACTTCTGAGAAGCTGCCGCCCTCACCCCGTGACCCACATTCACACCTGTGGGAATTTCACTCACAGAGGTAGCAGGGGTTCCTGCCAAAACCATGTGTTGGTAAACGAGGTCCTCAAAATCTGCGCGGTTCTTTTTAAAACCGGTGGTATTCACGTTTGCCAAGTTGTTTGAAATAGTATCGATATGAAATTGCTGGGCGGTCATTCCAGTCGCGGCTGTCCAAAGGGAACGCATCATTTGAGTTTATACCTCGATCCCTTTACATATCGGCCAATCCAAAAAAATCCACAGGGGTTAATTAAGGATTTTTGGGACAAAATACCGGTTTTTAGGAAGAAGAGACACAGAGTAATTGCGCACAGAGCCACGGAGTCGCAGAGAGATTTTTGTCGGAATTCCAACAAACGCATTTCTCCGTGTCTTTGTGCCTCTGTGTGAGAATTTTACCCTGTGCCTTTTGCTAACTCCGTGACTCTTACTTCAGGTTACGGAACACTACACAACGATTCGAATTTGTGCCCTTCTCGTTATTCGAAACATTCCAACAATTGGCAAGTTTCGTGAATTTCTGGTCGTTGATATAGGTGTTCTCCCAGACAAGACCGGTAGATTCCGCACATTTGATCACGTATTCGTCTAGGTTAAAGACAGTCTTACCTTTTCTGACTTCTCCCACTTCCATGACAACCGTTCCACCCGGTTTAACTACTCTGGAAAGTTCCGCCAAAGTCCCCTGGATGAATTCACACCAACCTGCGAGAGTTGCGAATATACTCGGTTTCTGGTCCTTCTCCAATTCAATATCTAAGAACCAATATCTAAGCCAATTGTCCTCTTCGTAGTTCACCTTATCCAAAAATGGAGGACTGGTCACGACAAGATCCACAGAATTCTCCTCTAGACCGAAAAGATCCAAAGAAGAATGGTTGGTATATCTGTTCCTAGAAGAAAACTCGTGATAAAAAGGTGTAAGAGATTCTTTCAGGTCCCTTTTCATCTTTTGCAGAATTCGAGGTTTGATCTCTCTATAATCAGGGACAACTCCCTTCTTCTCATTATTTCTTTTCTGAGCCAAAGGAGGAATAGAGATCTGAGGAAAGCTATACACTGAAAAAAATCCGTTACTATGACCATGAAGCCTGGACAATGCGGTCAGACCCAAATATTGGAGTTCAGGAGAATCCGAATCTGAAAGTATCTTTTTCAGATTCTTGATCTCTTTTAAAGTATCTTTATGATAAAAATGTAAAAGACCCTCGTCTTCCTTTTCTTCTTTAACCTTAGTGCGCAGATCCAAAGTACTAAGTGCTTTTTCCAGTTTTTCTAGAGAAGGAACAGTTTGTCTGGACTTCGCCAAGAACAAGGACATAGGACTGATATCGTTATGGATGGCAGCATAACCTTCTAAATTAGCTTGGACAGCAGTAGTCCCTCTTCCACCAAAAGGATCGAACACGATCCCTTTTCGATTCTCCAAATATTTTCCGATGAAGAAGGCTGGTAATTCAGGTTTGAACGAGGCTCTGTAACTGACCACGTAATGGATGGGATGAGACTGCCTTTGTTTGGAAGTCCAAAATTCCCCGGTGAGTATCTTTCTTTCTTTTTTTCGAACTACGCCGTTCATCCGCTCCGCCTTTTCTTTTCTCTTATTCTCGGAAGAAGAGGCGATTTTTTAGTTTTGTTTTTTTAAGGTCTTGTCGGGGACATAACGAAGGAACGGCGGAAGTGAGATCAGAAATACTTGTCTCCCTACTGAATCCAAAAATCTTAGCATTCAGATCTAGAATTTTCGGGAAGTCCGAAGTCGGACTAATAAGAGAATGAAAACCGTATCCTCCCAACTGTACGAAGAATTTTTAAAAGAGAAAAAAACGAATCGAAGATTCGAATTCGCCGGATTATATATAGGATACGGAGCTTACGTGGTAAGTTTAGGGATCGTATTCGGGCTCAAGAGAGAAAATCCACTCTTCTCAGCAATGTTCTTCTTGGGATTATTTACGAGAGCTTCGAGCCTGATGATTGGCAGAATATTCTTGGTTCCTAAAATTTTTCTCCAGCTTCTCTCCTCCAATGTTTCCGAACAGGAAGAAGCCTGGGAAATCATCCAAGCTCATAAAGAGGAGATTATAGGCAGACTCGCAGGAAATATTTTCGGTTGGAACGATTCGAGTGAACTATATTCGATGAATAGGGAAGAAATGACCGAATTCGTGCGTAAATATACTATGACCAATTGGAGAAAGATCGGAAAAATTTTCCTTATGTTCTACATTCCTCTTTTCTTATTCGTTACCTATCTTACAATCTACGCCTGGTTTGTATGAGGCAAATATTCAGTTTTTCTCTTGCGGTTCTTCTTCTTTCCTGCTCCGTAAAGACAGGAACAGACTCGCCGACCGTCCAAAAAGAAGAACTGAATCTCTCCGACAGAAAAGTCTGCCTATTCTTAGCCGAAATGGAAGAAGGTACACTTTTAAAAGTAGGAGAAGATAACTGCAAGAAGACCTCCCCTTCCATGTATGTATTCCAACCGGTGCTTGCATTGGCAGCTTTGGAACTTGGAACATTAAAAGATCCTCATGGATATTTCCCTTGGGACAAAACCAAGTTCCCTTATATCAGATGGCAGAAGGAACAGAATCTCAGGACTTCTTTGGAAAGTTCCACAGTCTGGTATTTCCAAAAGATCTGGATGGATACGGGAAATACGAAACTTAAGACCTGGTTGTCTTCTGTTGGACTTCCTACAACCGTCCCATTCGAGCCTTCTAGATCTTTTTGGATGGACGGAGGATATTCTTGGACAGCAGAAGAATTCTACTTATTCTTATGGAAACTATTCAACGGAGAATTAGGGGTCAGGAAGAAGAACCTAAACTCTGTATTAGAAGGTTTAGAAAGAAATCCAGGTGAGATCAAAAACCCAACAGGCACTCATAAATTAGACGGCAACTTTGGGAATTACTCCGGTTTCTACTCAGATTCTGCAACTGGATATGCCCATGGAAGATCAGTCTCTTGGTATTGGTTTTTTTGGAAAGGCCCGAAAAGATCTTATCTATTCTTGTCCAGAATAGAAAGCGAAGCCGAAACCTTATCTCCCTTAGAAGCTGCTAAGTTTGGTATGGAATATCTAAGAGAAAAAGGGTTTTGGGAAAAATATTTCTCTGCCTCTAACTAAGTATTATCCTTTTCTCATTCTTTCCATTTTTATAGTATGGAGGAACTCCAACATTCCGAGGGTTTCCGATTCTAAGGATGAAACGAAACGCGATTTTCTATATAACCCTATTATTGCTCTCTTTCGGGGCCTTTCTTTTCGTAGCGAAACAAGGTAAGTCATTAGAAATAGGAAAAGTTACTACCGTCGAGGCAAGTCCTTCTACCTCGGTCGAGTCCGCTGAAGATACAATAGATATTTGGAAAAAAGCGGGAGCGAAACTTTGGAAAGGTTTCCATGAACCTCTTCCGCTTCTATTATTACAAATCGGAGTCGTAATTGCCGCTACTAGAGTAATGGGTAAACTTGCAGTTCTTGTAAGACAACCATTCGTAGTCGGAGAGATACTTGCAGGTATACTCTTAGGTCCTTCTTTGTTTGGGTTATTATTCCCGGAACAGTATCAATTCTTATTTCCCAAAGTTTCTTTAAGTTCTCTACAACTATTAAGCCAGATCGGTCTGGTATTCTTCATGTTCGTGGTCGGAATGGAATTGGATCTAAAGATACTCCGAAACCAAGCGGACTCCGCGATACTGATCTCTCATGCGAGCATTCTTCTTCCATTCTTAATGGGAGCGATCTTAGCGCTTTCCATTTACAAAACATTAGCTCCTCCCGAAGTCACATTTCTTTCTTTCTCCTTATTTATGGGAATAGGAATGAGTATCACTGCCTTTCCAGTCCTTGCCCGTATCGTCCAAGAAAGAGGACTGACCAAAACAAAATTAGGGGGACTCGCACTCACCTGTGCCGCTTCAGATGATCTGACCGCATGGTGTTTACTTGCAGTAGTGATCGCTCTTGTGCAAGCAGGAGGGCTTTTAGCTGCGTTATTCACCATAATCCTTGCGATCATTTACGTTATTATAATGTGGAAAATAGTCCAGCCAGCAATGCATAGAGCCGGAGGGATCTTCACAAACAGAGAAGCATTCACCAAAATGGCGGTGGCATTGTTCCTACTTTTCCCGATCGCGTCTGCCTGGATCACAGAATCCATCGGTATACACGCATTGTTTGGAGCGTTTTTAGCCGGGGTTGTTATGCCTGACAAACCCAAGCTTAGGACACTTTTAGCGGAAAAGGTAGAAGACTTAAGTACTGCGATCTTTCTTCCATTATTTTTCGCGTTAACCGGAATCAGGACTCAGATCGGTCTATTGAACCAAGGAAACTTGTGGTTCGATTTTGCAATGGTCCTTATAGTCGCCATCGTAGGAAAATTTGCGGGAAGTACAATCGCTGCGAAAGCGTCCGGAAACAACTGGAAAGATTCATTATCCTTGGGTGCACTCATGAACACCAGAGGACTCATGGAATTGATCGTCCTCAATATAGGCTACGATATCGGAGTATTGTCTTCTCAAATCTTCTCCATGATGGTTCTTATGGCATTGGTCACAACATACATGACCGGACCAAGCTTGAATCTTATTGAAAAAATCTTTGCGGTAGTCAAAGACAAAAGAGAAGAAGGTATACTGCTCGCATTCGCATTACATTCCAGAGGTGTGGATCTATTAAGACTCGCTTCCGGATTATTCCAAAATGGGAACAAAACGAAAGAAGTTACAGCGCTCCATCTTACACCAGATGCATGGATCTCCGGGAAAACCGCTCAAAAGTATGAGAAAAAAAGTTTCGAACCTCTATTCAAACTTTCTAAAGAACTTGGAATCAAGCTCAAAACGCTATATAAACCTTCCGACAACGTCACAAGAGATATACTAAAAACGATCCAATCAGGAAATTATAATATATTCCTGACCGGAGGCGCCAAATCCTTATTCAGCGACGATGTACTAGGAGGAAAGATCAGAACACTTCTGTCCGAATCCGAAACGAACGCAGGGATACTGGTTGCAGAAAAATTAAAAGAATTAGATCGTTTTATCTTAGCAGTTTACTCAGATAAGGATGTAAAACTACTAGGTTTCGCTCTCACCATGGCAAAGAAGATAGGAGCTAAACTTTCTATCTGGGACCCGAGAGGTAAAGTTCCTCAATTCTCCCAAAAAGAAAGAAATCTTCTGAAAAAAGAAAGGATCACTATCTTAAAGGGAGAAAATCCTCAGGTTCTTTCCGAAGCGGACCTAGTGATCTGCGATCTGGAAACCTGGGAAGAAGAGACCGAGTTTAGGAACTGGGAACTCTCGGACGGTTCCGGACTTTTCTTAGTCCGCTATAAAGAATAATATTATAAAAACATTAAGAGTCAGTCTTTAAGAAGTATCCTACTCCGGGTTCTGTGATCAAAATTTCAGGATTACCGGGATCTCTTTCTATTTTTTTACGGATCTGATTTACATACACTCTTAAGTAACCGGATTCTGCCATTTGGTTCGGACCCCAGAGTTCCTTTAAGATCTGGGTTTGGGTTACGATCTTTCCAGGATAAGTCGCAAGTAATTTTAGAAAAGAATACTCTGTAGGTGTCAGTCGGACTTCTTTTCCTTCTTTCAAAACTTTTCTAGTCCCAAAATCCAATTCCAAAAGCCCAATCTTTACTTTAACATCCGTTTTCTCGGGAGAAGAATGTCTCAATAATACTCTGATCCTTGCAAGCAACTCCCCAACGCCGAAAGGTTTGGTGAGATAGTCGTCCGCTCCACTATCGAGCAAAAAGATCTTATCCTTTTCCGAATCTCTAACACTTAAAACTAATACTGGGATCTTTGAACCTGACTCCCTGATCTTTTTTAGGAATTCTTCTCCTCCCTTTTCTGGCAACCCCAGATCTAAGACGATAGAATCAGGGCGAACCATATAAACTTTTGATAAAGCATCATCGACGGAGACTGCTTCTTCCACCTTGTATCCTTCTTTTTCGAGCGCAACCCGAAGCAATCGACGGATCTGGATCTCATCGTCTACGATCATGATGATTGGACTAGCCAATAGAATCCTCCAGAGGTGGGAAAGTTAGCACAGGGATTCGAATAAGAAATCTAGCTCCTCCTTCTTGTCGATTTTCCGCCCAGATCTTTCCACCTTGCGCTTCTACAAGTCCCTTGCAGATAGAAAGCCCGAGACCTGTTCCTTGCATAGAACCCGAAACTTTGGTGAATTTTTCAAAAATTTTACCTTCTTGTCCTACAGGAATTCCAGGTCCATTATCCTCTACCGTTAATAGAAGATGATCCTTAGGAACACTTGCTCTTACTATAACTGTGCTATTCGTTTCAGTATGCAAAAATGCATTTTGTAATAGATGGATTAAAACCTGGATCATCAATCTTCTGTCCATTCTGACAAGAGGCATACTTTCATCCGATTGAACTAATAATATATGCTCTCCCTTTTCATGTTCTGCGATTCGGACCGTTTCATTTACCAAATCCACAGGATCTTCCCATTGTAGATCCAACATCAATCTTCCGGATTCTAACCTAGACATATCCAGTAGATCTCCAACTAACCTGTCCAATTTTTTGTAAGCGATCCGGATCTCTGAGAATAAATTGGATCTCTCCTTTTCATCTTTGCCATCCCCTGATTCTAATAGAT
The DNA here is from genome assembly GCF_003112675.1 of Leptospira johnsonii. Taxonomy (NCBI): domain Bacteria; kingdom Pseudomonadati; phylum Spirochaetota; class Leptospiria; order Leptospirales; family Leptospiraceae; genus Leptospira; species Leptospira johnsonii. The sequence goes on from NZ_BFAY01000008.1 coordinate 109,157, forward strand.
CCAAGGAAGCGCGAATAACGGTCAAGGGAGTCCGAAAATCATGGCTGACCGAATTAAATAATGCTGAGTAAAATTTTTCAGATTCTTCTACTACTTTAGCGTTTGCACGAATTCCAAGTAATTGTATCCGCTCTAATGCCAAAGCGATCTGGTTCAGCATTGAAAATAAAAGACTCTCTTCTTCTAATTCCAAACTTTCCTTATGTTCTCTATCTAAACCTACAACTCCAAAACAACCTCCTGGAGTAAGTAACGGAAGATACAAACCTTTAGACAAAGGAACGGTATCGGTATCTTTCCCGGAAGGCTTTCTATTTTGGAAGGTCCAAGCGGCCAAGGCGGATTCTTTCATATCCGGTTTAAAACCGCTTTTAGGATGAGGTGTGCGAGAAAGTAAAGAATCCTGATCCGTAAGTAAGATCAAAACGGAAGATCTAAATGTATCTCCTATCGTTTCCACCGCAACTGACACAATCTCGTCTAAACTATGAGTTTTTGATAATGCTACTGAAAGTCTATATAGACCGGAGAGAGCTTCCTCTCCAGTTTGTAAGGCTTCTTCTCTGTCTCTTAATCTTGTTGTAAGAGCGCCCAAAACCATGGCCAATACAAAGTAAGTCCCGAACATCATCCAATCTTCTACTTTATCTATATAGAACGTGAATTTGGGAGGAATAAATAGAAAGTTCCAAAACATCGCGCTCAAAGAAGCAGTGACTAGAACAGGTCCTCTGCCTGCAAACAGAGCCACAAACATTATAAAAAACAGATATACTAATCCAATAGACCAATAACCTGCAAAAATATTCAGCAAAAGATTGAAGGAAGTAATCCCGAGTAACGCCAAAAAGGAAAGAAAATACTGGATTGGCTTCGATCTTGTTCCTTTCGTAAAAAATCCAAATCGGATCTTAGGACTCTCCTTTGTAATTTCCGTCGGAGCGAGAAGTATCTGAAAATCGCCGGATTGTTCGCTTAGTTTATCAACAAAGGAGCCTCCTCTTAAGGTCCTGAAAAGTTTACTCTTGCCGCTTCTTCCTATAACAACATGAGTTGCCTTAGTTCGATTGATTGCTCTTACAATACCGAGAACAGGATCTCTGTCAGAAATGTTCAGTATCTCCGCACCTAATTCTCTTGCAAGACCCAAGTTTTGTCTTAAGAGGTCCTTCTGATCCGATGATAAAACCTCCCCATTGTCTACATGCACCGCCACCCAAGGACATTTTAATCCGAAAGAAATTCGTTTCGCATAACGTATCAGATTGGCAGCCTGGGAAGAAGAAGATACAGCCACTAAAATTTTGTCCGAAAGTTTGGAATCCTTAGTCGGTTCCAAACGAGAAAGTTCCCTATCTACCAATTTGGAGGTAAAATTTAGAGAAAGTTCCCTAAGAGCCGTTAGATTCGGGATCTTAAAGAAAGAATGTAAAGCCTGGGGAACCTTATCGGAAGGGTAAATTTTTCCTTCTTTCAAACGTTTGATTAGATCGTCCGGGACTAGATCGATCAATTCTACTTCATCAGCAATTTCTAAAATGGAATCGGGAACCCTCTCTGAAACAGGAGCACCCGATATTTCCTCCACGATACCTGCCCTACTTTCCAAATGTTGCACATTCAAAGTAGAATAAACATTTATACCTTGATCCAAAATTTCCAGAACGTCTTGGTATCTTTTAGGATGCCTGGAACCTGGAACATTTGTATGAGCAAGCTCATCTATCAAAACAAGATCCGGCTTTTTTTCCAGAATGGCATCTATATCCATTTCCTCCAGATCCACAGACTTGTATTTGGACCTTTTCCGAGGAATGACAGGAAGGCCTTCTGCCTGGACTTCGGTTTCTTTTCTATTATGAGTTTCTAAGTAACCGATCCAGACGTCTATTCCTTCCGACTTTGCTTTTTGAGCGTCTCGTAACATCTCGAAAGTTTTGCCTACGCCTGCGGCCATCCCGAAGAAAATTTTCAATTTCCCTCTACTTTTAGTCTCCTCTCCTCCGATCCGAGAAAGTAACTCGTCCGGATCCGGCCTATTTTCTTCCGTAGGTCTCACTCTATAAATACTTTATTTTTTTAGAATATTCTCTTCTAAGTAAATAGATCTTAACTTCAGGTTCAATTTCAAAATATTGATCTTAAAAGAACCGAATAGTCCCCATTCAGGAGGTTCTATAGATCCTTCTACCAATCCACCTAATTTCTCCTCTGAAATTCCTTTTACCTTTGCCACCAAAGGGATCTGATATTTCACAGCCTCCGGACTCAAATGTGGATCCAGCCCACTTCCGGAGGAATACAAAAGTTCGGAAGGCACAAGTTCAGCTCCGCCTCTTGCAATCCAGTAAGCTCTTCTTTCCTCCACTTTTTTAGAAAGCAGAACGCTAGTAGGTCCAAGATTAGAACCACCGGAAGAAGAAGAGTCATAACCGATCGCAGAAGGTCTGGAATGAAAATATTCCGGAGAATCAAAAGACTGCGCAATCAATTCAGAACCGAGTATCTTTCCATCAAATTCAACCAAGGAGCCTGAACTTGCTTTAGGAAAAGCGAATTTAGCAAATCCATATACAATAGCTGGATAAAAGATCCCACAAATAAAAGTCCAAAGTCCGAACTGCAAAATCGCGCGTATCATCCGAATACTCCTTTAGTAAAACTTAAAACCAGATCTATCCCTTTGATCCCGAAAAAAGGAAGAATGAGTCCACCAAATCCATAGATAAATACATTTCGAGCCAAAACGGAATCCGCACCTGCAGGCCTATAACTCACACCCTTTAATGCAAGAGGAACTAAAAACACCATGATCAAGGCATTAAAGATGACGGCGCTTAAAACTGCAGATTCAGGACTTGCAAAACCTAGAATATTCAAAACAGATAAAGCACCTATTCCACCTATTGGAAATAAACCTGCAAACATAGCTGGCAAGATCACAAAATATTTAGATACATCGTTTGCGATGCTGAAAGTTGTCAAAGAACCCCTTGTCATCAAGAGTTGTTTTCCAATCTCCACGATCTCTATAAGTTTAGTTGGATTACTATCCAGATCGATCATATTTCCCGCTTCTCTCGCGGTTTGGGTGCCTGTATTCATCGCAACACCCACATCTGCTTGCGCTAAGGCAGGTGCATCGTTTGTTCCGTCCCCTATCATAGCCACGAGTTTTCCGCCAGTCTGTTCTTCACGGATACGTTTTAGTTTTGTTTCGGGTGTCGCTTCTGCTATAAAGTCGTCCACTCCCGCTTCCGCAGCAATTGCTGCAGCAGTCAGAGGATTGTCTCCAGTGATCATCACTGTTCTGATCCCCATTTGCCTGAGCCTTGCAAATCTTTCCTTGATCCCACCTTTTACTATATCTTTTAGATGAATGACCCCCAAAATTTCTCTACCTTCAGAAACAACTAAAGGAGTTCCTCCTTCCCTCGCAATCTCATCTACAATATCCAAAATCTCTTTCGGATACTCCCCACCTAAACCCGTAATATGATTTCGAATAGATTCTGAAGCTCCTTTTCGGATCATAGGTCTTGTTTTCCCTTCCGAGTCTGGCTCAAAGTCTACACCGCTCATTTTACTTTTAGCGGTGAATGGAACAAATTTCCCACCTAACTCGGCTAAGTTCCTTCCTCTCAGATCGAATTTTTCTTTTGCTAAGACTACGATGGATCTCCCTTCCGGTGTTTCGTCTGAAAGAGATGCAAGTTGTGCTGCATCTGCTAAATCCTTTTCTGAAATTCCTGGAGCAGGAACAAATCTGGTGGCCATTCTATTCCCCAAAGTGATGGTCCCTGTTTTGTCCAATAAAAGGACGTCTATATCTCCCGCAGCTTCGATCGCTCGACCGGACTTAGCGATTACGTTCCTTCTCATGAGTCTATCCATACCACTGATACCAATCGCGGATAACAATCCGCCAATTGTAGTAGGGATCAAACATACCAAAAGACCAACTAACGCAGGAAAAGAACCTGCGAGTCCCAAATCCCCCCCTCCTTCTTTTTGGCTGTAGAATACAGCAGGAACGAGTGACGTAATCGCCACCAAAAACACCAAAGATAATGCGGAAAGAAGAATGGATAGTGCAATCTCGTTCGGAGTCTTTTGTCTAGAAGCTCCTTCTACAAGAGAGATCATTTTATCTATAAAAGTTTTTCCGGGATCCGTAGTGATCTGAACTACGATTCGATCGCTTAAAACTTTCGTGCCTCCAGTGACAGCGGACCTATCTCCTCCGGATTCTCGGATCACTGGAGCAGATTCTCCGGTAATTGCGGATTCGTCGACTGAGGCGATACCTTCTACGACCTCACCATCGCCAGGGATCAGATCACCCGATTGGCAAACTACCTTGTCTCCCGTTCTTAACTCGGAAGAAGGAACTATAAGTACGGAACTCCCACTTAATTTATTCGCCTTGGATTCCTTTCTCGTTTTTTTCAAGGACTCTGCCTTTGCTTTCCCCCTGCCTTCCGCCAATGCTTCTGCAAAATTAGCGAATAAAACTGTAGCCCATAACCAAATTGAGATCTGTAAACCGAAACCTAAATTTACAGGATGAAATATAATATCATAAGAGCTTAATATTGCTCCTATATACACTATAAACATTACAGGATTTTTCCATTGGACCCTAGGATCCAATTTTATGAAAGAATCTAGAATTGCTTTGAATACCGACTTTGGATCCTGGAAAAAAGAAGACTTTTTGTTTTTCATAAAATCCTAAACCTTAAAATTTCGAACCGGAATGCAAAAGAATATGCTCACTTCCGGGTCCTAAAACCAAAACAGGCAGGAATGTTAGAGCTCCTACCAAGAAGATCACGGAAAGAAGAAGTAACACAAACAAAGGACTTTCTGTTGAGAATGTACCTTCTCCCTTTGGAGCGATCTTTTTGCCGAATAAGGCTCCGCCGAGCCCCAAAGCAGGAATGATCACCGCAAATCTTCCCACCAACATGCAAAAAGAAAGGGATAAATTGTAAAATGGAGTATTCACATTCAAACCTGCAAATGCAGATCCGTTGTTTCCGGAAGCGGAAGCGAATGCGTATAAAATTTCTGTCAGACCATGAGGTCCCGAATTCGTTCTGGAAGAAAGAGCAGATTCATGTAGAAGTGAAAATGCAGTGAATAAAAGAATACAAAGCCCAGGGACCAAAACTCCCATAAGGGCAAGTTTTACTTCTTTTGATTCTATCTTCTTTCCTAAATATTCGGGAGTTCTTCCTACCATGAGTCCTGCGATAAATACGGTAAGAACCACATAGAATAACATTCCGATAAGCCCGACACCCACTCCTCCGAATACAACTTCTCCCAGAAGAATATTCCAAACTGCTAACCCTCCCGCAAGAGGAGAAAAACTGTCATGCATCGCATTTACAGAACCGTTAGAAGCTGCCGTAGTTGCCATTCCCCAAAGAACACTTTGGGCCACTCCGAATCTGGTCTCTTTTCCTTCCCAATTTCCGGCAAAGAGACCTTCTGACCAAAGAGATATGGAAAGACTTAGGAAAAAGAGAAGAGTCATTCCAAAAAAGATAGAAAGACCTGCCTTCCAGGAGCCAACCCATCTTCCATAAGCAAAAGGTAATGCACCCGGAAGAAGTAGGATCAAAATACATTGCAACCAACTAGAAAAAACAGTAGGGTTCTCGAAAGGATGGGCGGAGTTTACACCGAAAAATCCGCCGCCGTTCGTTCCCAATTGTTTGATCGCAATCTGAGAAGCGGCAGGCCCGAGAGGGATCTTTACGGAATGGCCTTCGATCCCAATTGAGTCCACGTATTTGGAAAAATCCATGACCACACCTTGGGAAACTAAAACGAACGCTACTAAGATGGAAATCGGTAAAAGAATATATAATATACTTCTGGTTAGATCTATATAAAAGTTCCCTATCCCGGAAGAATCATTTGGCTTAGAGATCATTCCCCTTGCCATGGCTGCTAATACTGCGATTCCTGTCCCGGCACTCACAAAATTCTGCACTCCTAAGAGTAACATCTGGCTTAAGTAAGAGAGAGAAACTTCTCCAGAATATGCCTGCCAATTCGTGTTCGTAACAAAACTAACCGACGTATTCCACGCCAGGTCCCAAGCTACTCCAGATTTACCTTCCGGATTTCCAGGAAGAAGGTCTTGAAAATGAAGGCCAAGCACAACCAGGGACAAACTTAATAGTGTAAAAATCCCAATATCGAATAGATACACTTTCCAATCCGAGTTCTGATCTTCCTTGATCCCCGAAATCTTATATAGAAATGATTCGAATTTAGAAAGGAAGGTAAACCGTTTGGAAATTTCTCCCTTGAGGACCTCTGCTATATAAATTCCTAAAAAGGGAGAAAGAAGAAATAAAACCGTAAAGTATAAAAAGAAGAAGATCGAGTCGTTTCCGTTCATTCCGATCTCCTAAAATTTTTCCGGTTTTAAAATGGAGAAGGATAGATAACCGCATAACGCTATTACTAAAACGATTAGAAATGTATAAGACAAGAATTCCTCCCAGGCGGAAATTTTTCCGTCTATTCCCAAAAACCTAACCGGTTTTTTGGAATTCGTCAATGCGAACCCGCATGAGAGGAACTGTTAAACGCGTTAATTTTGCGTTAAGATCTAGGTGTAGAATTTTACCAAGTCGGAAACTTCTTCCCTGGGAGTATGAAATTTATTTAATACGGAGTCCGGTTTAGGGTATCCTAAACTTAAACCGCAGACTACTTTTTCGGATTCCGCCAGACCAAGTTCTTTTCTGACCACTTCTGGAAAGGCGGAAAGTGCCGCCTGAGGGACCGTCCCAAGCCCATAACTTCGGGCAAGAAGCATAATAGTGTTCAGAAAGCAGCCAATGTCCAATGCGATATAAAAATTGAGTTCGAATTCCGTAGTGATGAATACAGCCGTAGGAGCTCCAAAAAACTCGAAGTTCCTAAGCATGAACTTATCCCTCGCTTCCTTATCCTTTCTTTCGATCCCGGCAGCACCATAAATCTTCATACCAAGATCGAACATCCTACGCTTAGCATCCGCAGGAAAACCTGTGGGCCAAATCGTATCAGGCACAGGCGTTTCTGATTGTTTTGCCCTTTCTTGTAGGAGCTCCGCCATCCTATCCCGTTTCGCTCCACTTACTACATGCACCTTCCAAGGTTGGCTGTTTTTCCAGCTCGGGGCCCGAAGAGACTTAGAGAATAATTCCTTTAAGACAGAATCTTCTACAGGTTTGGAAAGATAGTCCCTGATGCTATGGCGGGTTAAAATCGCTTCTTCCACACTGGAAGCAATTCCTGAAATATCAATGGATTCGGTTTCTGAAGATAAAGAAGACATATAGACCTCCGATTTAGACTTGCATTTTAAGAAATTTCGGGCTTTCTGGAATAAGAAGGTTCCGAACAGACAAGTCTGTCTGTTATTCGATCTCAGGAAGAAAAAAATGTCAACCAAAGAAAAAGGGGTAAAAGATAGGATTTTGGAAACCGCAGTCAGGCTTTTCCAAACCCAAGGTTATGGAAATACAGGGATCAACCAGATCATCCAAGAATCCCAGACTGCCAAAGCCAGCTTTTACGATTACTACCCTTCCAAAGACCTATTAGGAAAGGCATACATAGAATTTTACGGAAAAGAACAACTTGTCCTATTAGAAAAACTGCAATCCAGATCAGAGAATGCTCGGGACTTTATAGAAGCATGGACCCATATACTCAGAAGACAGACCAGAAATAGTGAATTCGCAGGTTGTCCTATGGCAAACACCGCCGCACAAATTGCGTCCACCTCACCTTCTATCTCCGAAGAAGTCAAAAAATTGGCCCTGAGAACAGTGGACTTGCTATCCGTCTATTTAAAGGAAATGCAGAAGAAGGGACAGATCCCTAAGAATGCGGACACACAATCCTTAGCACGAAAGATATTCGCATCTTACGAAGGAGTATTGCAGATCTGGAAACTGACCGGAAAAATTTCCGCGTTAGACGATTTGCCTGAGATGGTAGAAGCGATTATTAAAAGTTCGGGGAAGAAGTGAAAGACCTGGCAGAATTCCCACCAGGTCCAGAAAGAGTGGTTAGTTTGAATATGTTACAGTAGTTGCAATCTCAGAAGTTCCTACGATGTAAAGTAGGAAATAATAAGACCCTGCTACTGTATTAGTCCAAGTATATGGTCCAGGAGTCGCATCACCAAAAGTAGTACTACTGAAAGCATCAAATCCGTTAATGATCGCACTTTCAGCAAGAGGACAATCAGTTGCTTCGTATACGGTAGCTTCTCCGGAAGCTTGTGGGTTTTCCACAACATCTGCTCCGTTAAAAACCACTGTATCACCGGATTGAGCTCCTAAAATTTCTACGATCGCAATCGGGTGATTTACGAATGGAATTCTTCCCCAAGTTACCGTAGTAGCTCCGCCACCTTTAGTAGTTCGAGTACGATTCACACCGATAGCAGCCTTACCAGGGAAATCTACTAAACAGTCTCCCCCTCCACTCAAAGCGCTGATGATTGCCAAATTGTTTAGGTCGTCACCATCATCTTTTTTACAATCAACGAAAGAAGCCGAGAGTAAAAGCACCAATAATAGCCAGATAGCTTTTTGTTTCATTTGAGTTTGTCTCCACAGAACAGTCGTTCCTAATACCCGTTTTTCAAGAATAGGTCTGAGTTTCAATCTCAATAAATATATAAAATCGAAAATTGATATATAATTCTGCCAATCTGACGCAATAATTTGATAAAAAGACAGGTTTCCTACATTTTTTTCTTAGGTGATGGAACCTGCGCAGGAAGAGCCTGCCCCCGCAGTGCATCCATAACAATGTTGGTGTAATAAGATCTCTCTGGAATCCAGTATGGATTTGTTGAATTCTGAAATTTTACTTACCTTACCTTCCAACTTCATATCCAACATTTGGTTAAAATCGCAATCATATAGACTTCCATCCCAACCGACACTTAACGTATTACGGCACATAACGCCTGTTGCGGCCACAGGATTGAAAGCAGTTACCAGTTTTTCCAAGTACGCGTCTATATTTCCGTTTTCGAGTAAGGACTCCAAGAAACGGCTGATAGGCATATTAGTAATAGCAAATAAGGAATTGAATTGAACATCATAGGCCTGTTTTAATTCCTTTTTGAAATCGTTTTCCAAAGTGGATTGCCCTCCTGCAAGAAATGCTCCTACAGGATTATAAACCAAATTTAATACAAGTCCCGAATCAGGAATGCCGTATCCGAGAGAATTCAATTTTTTTAATGCTTCAATGGAGCGATCGAATACTCCTTCTCCTCTTTGAGCGTCCGTTCTTCTTTTTTGGAAAAAAGGAAGGCTAGAAACCACTTCTACCTTGTGTTCTGCGAAAAATTCAGGAAGGTCCCGATACTTTTCTCCTGCAAGAAGAATGGTAAGATTGCAGCGGATCATGATCTTCTTCCTTAATTTGGAAGCTTCTTCTACAAGCCATCTGAAATTAGGGTTCATCTCAGGTGCGCCTCCAGTGATATCCAATGTAGTCACGCCTGGGGTAGCTAAGGCAACCAGACATTCCTGCATGGTTTCCTTGCTCATGGTCTCTCTGCGATCCGGACCGGCATCCACATGACAATGTTTGCAAGTTTGATTACAGAGTTTTCCCACGTTCAATTGTAGTATGTCCACCCCTGTAGGGCGCAAAGGATAGAGTCCCGCTTCTTTTAACTTATCCGAAAAACTAGGCAAAGCTAGTTTTTCGGAAACTTCCGTAAGAATTTTCAATTGTTCTTTGGAAGAAGCGAGTTCGCTCCCTCTGGCTAATAGGGATTTCATACTTAATAAACTCCTTATACCCCGAGTTCTTTCACTTTGTTAAGTGCTTGCACGCTATGAACTAGGGTTGATCCACTGCGAATGGCTGCGCCTACATGGATTGCTTCCCACATTTGTTCCTCTGTCGCGCCTTTTTCTAACGTGTCTGTGGTGTATGCATCGATACAATAAGGGCATTGTACTACATGCGCAACTGCAAGTGCGATCAATGATTTTTCCTTAGCGGATAAGGCTCCATCCGCAAAGACTGCTCCATAATAGTCGAAGAATTTTTTTGCGAGATCAGGCTCGAACTCTCCGATATTCCCGAATTTTTTTAGATCTTCCGGTTTGTAATAAGTTGTTTCCTGTGCCACGAAAGGCCTCCGTCGTTTTTATTTATTTTTCGCATTCAAAAAGAAGAATATAATATTATTCTAAAAAATAAAAACGCCCTGCTCGATCGTGGAAAGCTTTGGAGTTATTTTTTAACGACGAATTGTAGGTTATTGCACTTCTCGCAGACTTCTTCCGGGATCCATCCCCATTTTATCAGAAATCCGAACACAAAACAACCCGCACAGAATCCTAAAATGGACTCTAAACTTGCAAAAAGGACCAGAACCCCAAGCACTGCTTGGAAGGCAAAAACCTGTCCGAAGTACAAGAGCGCAAATGCTGTTCCACTGAAGATCGCTCCTACCAATTGAGCGAATCTTTTAGGAGGACCAGCCACTATCTTAGATCCAAGACCGAGTAACGGTACGATCCCATGGATGGCAAGTTTTGCAAATAGTGAAAACTTAGGTCCGTATAATACTCTGGCCGAAAATCCGTAGAAAAGTGCTCCTACTAACCAAAGCGATTGCGTAATTATTGCGGCCAAACTTAAAATGACAACCAGGCCCGCAACGGTCCTTGCCGCATACTCATTAACAGTGTCTGGAAAACTACCGATTCGAATCATTTTTTCTTGCTCAATGCCTTTTCGCCTAGTTAGACTTTGATTCCTGGGAATTCAAGAATATTTTCGCTATATTGGATGAAATGATTAATATACTAATACGGAGTGCAAATAATTGGCGAGAAAATGTAGGCGCTTCTACAATTCTTTTCTTTTGGGCATTCCCACTCGCAGTGTTTCCCATATTCTTCGGAAGAAGTGATACCTGGCAACTTTGCGGAGCGTTCTTCTTTAGCCTCAGCCTCTACTTTCTATTTCTAAAATTCTTTTCAGAAGGAAAAGCGAAGATAGGCATCTGGGCCGGGATCTTACTCAGGATTTGGTTCCTATTCACACCCGTATTTTTATCGGATGATACATTTCGTTTTTTATGGGATGGGCTTTTGGTTTCGGAAGGTCTGTCCCCTTATTCCGAACTTCCCATCCATGTGAATTTGGGATTAGACCAAGGTTTGGAGAAGGAACTGGTCTCCAAAATGAATTCTCCCAAGTATTATTCGGTTTATCCTCCCCTTCTGCAGATCCTGTTTTTAGTTCCTGTATTTTTCTTAAAAAGAGGACTTTCCGTTTTCTGGGCGATCTCCATCTGGAAAGGAATTTTAATTTTATTTGAATTAGGAATTCTTTATATATTTTTAAAAAGAAAAAAAGGAGAAGGATCCGGAAATTTTCTGAAATACTGGCTCCATCCACTTGTACTATGGGAAGGGATCGGGAACGGTCATCCGGAGCCGATCTTATTTTTCTTCTTATTTTTAGGAATACTCTCCTGGGAAAAAGGAAAAATCATAGAAGCATTCCTATTTTATCTGGCTTCCATCCTGACCAAAATACTTCCTTTATTAGCACTCCCTTTTTTGTTCTTTTATTGGTGTAGAAGGTCCACTATTCGTAAAGTTCTGCTCTTCTTCGGCGGATGCTTTCTAATTTTAGGATCTGCACTCATTTGGTTCTTACTCTCAGAGACAGGAGAAAAAATTTTAGAAGAACATTGGAAAAAAGGAATTGGAGTCTATTTTACATTATTCGAATTCCATGGAGGATTATATTATCTTCTGAAAAATCTGATCCGTCTTACTTGGTATCCATATTCCACAGGGATCGTACTCGGGATCTTTAGTATTTTCGCGATCTGCTTTTATTCTTTTAGAATTTCTAAAACCGAAACAAACTATAAGACGGTTTTTCTTCTGACCGTATGGATCCATTTATGCGGAATTTATTATTTCTTTTCCAGCACTATACATCCTTGGTATTTTCTTCCTATCTTAGCATCCTCAGTATTTACAAAAACGATTTGGCCCTCGGTCGCTTCTGGGATCTGGATCTTATCATATTCTACGTATTCTTCTTTTCCTTTTTATGATAAGACTTGGGCTCTGGTCTTGGAACATTTCCTTGTATTTGGGACCTTCTTCTTGGAAAATTTTCTCTTGCTTAAAGACAGAAGAAGATAAAATTACTTCGAAAGTTTTCATCTATACCTTAGGAATCATTTATGCTCCCGAAACACTTCGAAACCTTAGCAAATACCTTGGAAAAAGAGATCCTGGCCAGCGAGCAGATCAGAAGTAAGATCCTTCTGGCCGCCTTCGGATTTGCAGCACTTTCCTGGACTATCTTGTTTTTATTTTTAGAAAAGGAATTCAATCAAAGCACAGGAATCGAATTCCCTTTCGAGGTTTTAATAGGTGCGCTCACATTCGGTACAATTTACGAATTCGCCTATCTAAAATTACTGAACTATCTCAAAAAAAAGGGATTTAAACTTCCACTTCTTCCCAGATTTGGGAACACATTGATAGAGACTTCCATTCCAGGGATTATACTGTTCATTTTGGTCCAAAAACATTCCCATCCGATTGTTCCTTTAAATTCTCCCATTTCCAATCTATATTTGATTTTCATAATACTCTCCGTTCTTAGAATGGAATTCGGACTTTCTTTTTTTACGGGAGCAATAGCCGCGACCCAATATTTGATCACTGGATTATTTTTCGTTCCGGATTCTCCTTTAAGCGGAGAATCTGCGTATAGTTTCTTCTATTCTAAAATCCCAACATACATGCGTTCCGGCCTGTTTTTAGCTTCCGGGATTGTAGCAGGACTCGTAGGTCTTCGACTAAAAAAGATCCTAAAAAACTCGGTAGAACGTCTGGAAGAAAGAAACGAAATTTTAGGAATGTTCGGCCAATACGTTTCTCCGTCCGTAGTGGACAAACTAATGAGCCAAAAGACTGATACTGCTTCCGAAAACAAGGATGTGTGTGTGATGTTTTTGGATATCCGCAACTTCACAAAATTCTCCGAAGACAAAAGTCCCGCAGAAGTGATCTCATATTTGAATACTTTATTCGAAGACATGATAGAGATCGTGAATAAACATAACGGTATCATAAACAAGTTTTTGGGAGATGGTTTCATGGCAGTATTCGGGGCGCCCCTTTCCGACAATGGAAAAGACGCTAAGAATGCAGTTTCTGCCGCATTAGAAATTCAGAAAAAAGTAATGGAGATGAATTTCTCAGGTAAGATCCCTGAAACTAAAATCGGGATCGGCTTACACTTCGGAGAAGCTATGACAGGAAGTGTAGGTTCTTCGCAAAGAAAGGAATACACGATCATCGGAGATACTGTAAATCTTGCCTCCAGAGTGGAACAACTCAACAAAGATTTTGGAAGTGAAATTTTAGCGACAGATACGGTTTACGAACATGTAAAACATTATCTCGAAGCGGAGTCCCTTCCCCCCGTAAAAGTAAAAGGAAGAGAGAAAGAAGTCCTCATCTATAAATTGAACTGATGCAATCTCCCGAATCGCATTACGAAAACTTTTTGGCCGAAAAATATTCTTGGATGTTAGGAGATCTTTCCATCCGAGAAAAGGACCAACTGGAATTCTTCAGATCTTTCGGAATTTCTCCGCAAGGAAATGGAGTTGCCTGGGATCTGGGAGCAGGAAGCGGAATACAATCCATTCCTTTAGAAGAATTAGGATTTCAAGTTTTAGCTATAGACTTTAGTGAAAAATTATTATCCGAGATCAAGATAAGAAAATCGGATACTAAGATCAGGACAAAGGTAGCCGATATCAGATCCAGAGACTTATACCAAGGAATTTCTCCGGAGATCCTTTTATGTATGGGAGATACGATCACTCATTTGGAGTCCGAGAAAGATTGGGAGACTACTGTAGGTCATTGGTCTAGTTTTCTTTCTCCCGGAAGTAAATTAATTTTAGGTTATAGAGATCTGAGTCATGGAAAAACAGGAGACAAAAGTATTTTTGTAGTTCGTTCTGAAGAATCTCGGATTTTCACCTGCCAATTGCAGTTCACTCAGAACAGAGTAAAGGTAACAGATATATTTCATGAGAAGTCGGACGGAGCTTGGACAGTTTCTTCCAGTTCGTATAACAAACTGATCCTTCCGATAGAAGATCTGATCCGAACTGTATCTCAGAAAAATTTTGAGCTAAAGAGAAAGGATGAGAAAAACGGGATGAAGTTTTTACTCTTCGAAAAGCTCTGATTAGACCCTTGTTCTTTCCATCCGTTCCTTTCTATAGTTTATTTTAAGGGAGCCTTTTTCTCAAAAACCATTCGACAAGTCCGGACTTACTGGGAATTTGTACGTATCCTTGCCCGGAACCCTTCCATGATCGATAAACTGATACGTATCTCCATTAAGAACAGGATCTTCATCCTGATACTCACCGCAGGCGTGACCATTATAGGTTTTTATAACGCATATCAGCTTTCTATCGATGCAATCCCGGATATTACAAACGTTCAGGTTTCGGTGGTCACTCAATCTCCTGGTCTTTCTCCGGTAGAGGTAGAACAATTTATCACCTATCCGATCGAGATGGAACTTACAGGTGTTCCTCACGTAACGGAGATCCGTTCTATTTCCAGAACTGGAGTGAGTAGTGTTACAGTTATCTTCAAGGACGGAACGGATATTTATTTTGCAAGGCAGCTCATCAACGAAAGATTGAGAGCGGCCGAAGCTGTGATCCCCAAAGGTTATGGTAGCCCGGAACTTTCTCCTATCGCAACAGGTCTTGGGGATATTTACGAATTCGTTCTAACAAGTGATCGTCATAATCCGGAAGAACTCAGGACCTATATGGAATGGGAACTTGCAAGAGAGATCAAATCCACCGAAGGGATTATCGACGTAAACATCATAGGCGGGGAAGCAAGACAGTACCAGATCAAGATAGATCCCCAAAGATTAGCAGTTCATAATATTACATTATCACAACTTTGTGATAAACTGGAGACCGCAAACCAGAACACAGGTGGTGGTTACATCTTAAAAGGTGCGGAACAGATCGTGATCCGCGGAGAAAGCCAGTTCAAAACCGTAGACGAGATCCGTAACGTAGCGGTCCAAACGGAAAGAGACGGGGTTCCACTACTCTTAGGACAAATCGCCACTGTAGAAACAGGTCCAGCACTTCGTTTTGGACTTATGACCAAAGATGCCAAGGGAGAGGTTGTAGGTGCCACTGCAATGATGCTTATGGGCCAAAACTCTTTGGAAGTAGTAAAACGGGTCAAAGAAAAGGTAGAAATCTTAAGAGCCAGACTTCCCGAAGGAATGAAGATCGTTACATTCTACGATCGTTCCGAATTTATCGGAAGAACGTTAGGTACCATCTTTACTAACCTTGCAGAAGCCGCAGTACTCGTTATCATCGTTTTGATCTTTGCACTTGGAACAGTCAAAGGTGCACTCTTAGTCAGCTTATCCATTCCGATCCCAATGCTTGCCGCCACGATATTCATGAGAATGTTCGGCATCGTCGGTAACTTGATGTCTCTCGGAGCCTTAGACTTCGGACTCTTAGTGGATGGAACCATCGTGATGTTGGAATCTGTTCTTCATGGTTTTATCTTAAAACAGGCTTTTTACGAACAACAAAATTCCCAAGAAGACAGAAAACTCGCAGCAGAACAGATCATCACAGATTCTTGCGTAAGAGTGGGAAGAGCCGCGGCATTCTCCGTGGGAATTATCTTGTTGGTATACCTACCCCTCATGACCTTAGAAGGTGTAGAAGGTAGAATGTTCAAACCTATGGCGATGACAGTCGTAATCTCCTTGGGTATGGCGCTTTTATTCTCTTTAACTACCTTCCCCGCTGCAGCAAGTATCCTATTCCAAACTCCAATATTCCATCATAGTAAGTTCTGGGACAGAGCGGAAGAAATCTATATGCGTCTCCTCGACTTCGGAATGGCTAACAAAAAGTTATTCTTAAGAGCGGGTTTAGGAGTATTTGCAGTTTCTTTAATATTAGGATCCACTTTAGGATCCGAATTCCTTCCACGCATAGACGAGGGAGAAATCGCAATTGATATCAAAAGACTTCCTTCCACATCCATCAATTATTCAAGAGATACGAATATGGAAATGGAAAAGGTAATCGCGCAGTTCCCGGAAGTAACAAGCGTAGTCAGCAAAATGGGACGAGGTGAATCCGCAGCGGAACCTATCGGAACCGAAGAAGGGGAATCTATGGTGAAACTCATTCCTCCTAAGGAATGGACAAGCGCTTCTTCTCGTGACGAACTCATGGACAAGATGAAGGATGCGATCCTAAAATCGGTTCCTTCCAGTACGATCTCACTTTCTCAACCGATCGAAAACAGAGTGAACGCACTTCTTTCCGGATCCAAAGCGGATGTGGTGATCAAAATTTACGGAGATGATCTTCAAACCTTAAAAGACACTGCAGCAAAATTCGCAGACAAGATCAAAAAGGTTCCGGGTGCCGCAGACTTAAGAGTGCAAAGAGTTCTAGGACTTCCTTTAATCGAGATCAAAGCAGATAGACAAAAAATGGCGCGTTACGGAGTCGCCGCAGAAGAAATTCTCACCACGGTAGAATCATTACGTATCGGAAGAAAGGCAGGAAAAGTATTCGAAGGATTCAAACGATTCGACTTAGTCGTTCGTTTACAATTGGATGTTTCGGATCTGGACAAACTGGAAAATATTCCAGTCATGACTTCCACCGGAGTTACAGTTCCCCTCGGGCAAGTA
Organism: Leptospira johnsonii; assembly: GCF_003112675.1. NCBI lineage: Bacteria > Pseudomonadati > Spirochaetota > Leptospiria > Leptospirales > Leptospiraceae > Leptospira > Leptospira johnsonii. The sequence goes on from NZ_BFAY01000008.1 coordinate 125,984, forward strand.
GCAACGATCGAACTTGTAGAAGGTCCCGCAGCAATTTATAGAGAATCCTTAAAACGTAGGATCATGGTAGAAGCCAACGTACGAGGAAGAGACTTAGTAGGTTTCGTAAACGAAGCGCAAAAAGTCACAGCGGAAATTGAAAAAAATCTTCCGGATGGTTATAGAACGGACTGGGGTGGCCAGTTCGAAAACTTCCAAAGAGCGAAGAATAGATTGATGCTCGTGGTGCCGATCGCACTCGGGATCATCTTCGTGATGCTTATCGCCGCATTCGGAAACATATATTATGCGGCTGGAGTTTTTATAGTAGTCCCACTCGCAGTTGCAGGAGGGATCATAGGACTTGTACTTAGAGGTCTTCCGTTTAGTATTCCTGCGGGTGTCGGATTTATCGCAGTAAGCGGTATTGCAGTATTGAACGGAGTTGTATACGCCTCCACTCTCAAAGAAGAATTGGAAAAAGGGATCACTATCTCCAAGGCGGTATTGACTGCAGGACTAAATTCACTTCGTCCAGTAATGACAACTGAGATCATCGCAGCAGTAGGATTTATTCCAATGGCAATCTCCACGATGGCTGGAGCAGAAGTGCAAAGACCTTTGGCAACTGTGGTGATCTTCGGAGTAATCGTTGCGACAGTTCTTTCCAGGGTACTTCTTCCAATCGTGATGGAATTCCTACTGAATATCTACCAAGACCAGGAAAGAAGAAAAGAAGCTCGTAAAAGAAAATTAGAGTCCGAGTTCCAAGCTTCCAGAGCCCAAGAAAGAATTCCGGAAACTCTAGAAGAAGTCTCCTGGGATTCAGAAGAGTTCCAGGAAGAACCGGAAGAAGTTTTGAGTTCTAAATCCAAACGATCTAAGAACGGGTTGAAGAAGAAAAAGTAAACTTACTTTTTACTCTTCAACCCAGATAGAATCGTAGTCACGACGGATCTTAAAAATTCGATCCGATCCTCTTCTATATTATCAAACACCATACGGGGATGATGAAAAGCGGCCGTCCCTTCGAAAATGATCCTTGCACCTTCTCTTGGAGTATTACAAAAAAATAATCCTTTTTGCATTCCTTCTTGGACCATCTTATCCAATTGTTCATACATTGTCTGGATATGTTTTTTAACGAACGGTCTTGTTTTTTCTGCGGAATTATTGAATGCAGTATAAATTCTTGGATCTGACTGGACCTTCTCCCTTTTCATTTTATGGAGGGTCATGAGCCATTCCAGGATCCTTTCTTCCAAAGGACCGGTCTTTGCAGAAATTTCTGCAAGAGCAAGATCGATACGATCCAACCATCTTTTAGAAATAGAATCGAGTAACGCTTCTTTATCTGCGAAATGTTTGTATAAGGCGGCGTGACTTAGATTCAGGTTTCTAGCCACGTCTGTAAGTTTCAAACGCTCGACGCCGTTTCTTCTGATCTCAATCTCTGCGGCATCGAGCACTTTTTCTTGTAGTTCTTCTGGCTTTAAACCTGTTTTAGGCATCTCTCATTTAACGACAAGCTGCATCGAATGAGAAGGATATCTATCTCCTTGGAAAGCGCCTTCTGGAAAAGACTCATCCAGGGTTTTCAATTCTTCCGCACTTAAGGTGACCGAAAGTGCATCTAAATTTTCCCTTAGACTTACTCTCCTTGTGGAACCGATCAGAGGAACAATATCCTCTCCTCTGTGAAGCACCCAAGCGATAGCAAGTTGGGCAGTAGTGCAACCCTTCTTCTTTGCAAGCTCTTGAAGCAGACTCACACGTTCCAAATTCACTTCAAGGTTTTTTCCCTGGAAACGAGGAGAAATGGATCTAAAATCAGGAACACCCAACGCGCTTTCTATCTTTCCAGTCAAAAGTCCCCTTCCTACAATTCCGTACGGAACAATTCCCACTCCGAGTTCTCTCGCAGTTTGTAGGAGTTCCTTCTCTATTACACGAGTTGCCAAAGAATATTCCACTTCCAAAGCGGTGACTGGATGAACCTTATGAGCCCTTCTCAAATTTTCAGGAGAAGCTTCCGAAAGTCCGAGATAACGCACATATCCTTCCTTGATCAGATCTGCAATTGCACCTACAGTTTCCTCGATCGGAATTTCTGGATCGACCCGAGACGCTTGGTAAATATCGATCACGTCCACTCCGAGCCGAGTGAGAGAATGTGCGGCAAAGTTTTTCACTGAGTTCGGTCGAAAATCGTATCCGATAAACGCTCCCGATGGACTGCGAAGTCCTCCAAACTTAACGCTGATCAAGGGCTTATTCTTTCTTCGCTTCAATGCTTCGGAGATCAAAAGTTCGTTATGACCAGTTCCGTAGAAGTCCCCCGTATTCAGGAAATTGATCCCGGAATCCAAAGCTTCATGGATAGTAGCAATGGATTCTTCTCTGTTTCTGGTCTCTTTTGTTCCGTAAAAGTCCGACATCCCCATACAACCCAAGCCAACTTGGGAAACCTCAGGACCGTTTTTACCTAATTTTCTCAGTTTCATTAGAAACCTCCATTTAGTTACATATTACATTTTATATTATTTGTAACTAAATGGCAAGCCTTTTCTGGTCCTGATTTTTGTGGGAATTCCCACATTTCTTGCTTTTCGCTTTCCGACATAATACCATTCTAGCGTTCCGGAGTAGCAAATCCATGGACCACCAAAAACCCATTGTACAACTTTTAGATGCGACTAGAGAACCTTTCAATCTAGCGATCGCTTCTGCTAGGACTTGCTATTCTTCCAAGGGGATTTTGCTCCCTGAGGACATGATCCGGACTGAAAAATCTCTGGAGATCAGGGATAAGGTGGCCAAATCGACTAAAAAGGCGGGCCATCTCACCACAAGACAACATCCCCATTTTATATTCACTTTGGACAAGGTATCTCGTCAGTTCGTATGGTCCTTTCTGCATTCTCATCCGTACTATAATTCGGAGCAGGTCAGCCAAAGATATGTGGAAGTTAAAAAGGAAAATTATTATATTCCCCCTACTCTTTCAGGCAAGCAGAAGGAACTTTATCTGGAAGCTGTTGAATCTGCGTCTAACGCATACTTTGAATTCGTAGAACTCTTACATCCGTTCATTCAGGACGAATACTTCCTGGTATACAAAGCTAGAGCTAATTATCCTGAAAAATGGCAGCAGCCAATCAAGAAGAAGTGTCTGGAAGTGGCACGTTACCTTCTTCCTTTGGGAACTTATACTTATTTATATCATTCAGTAAACGGACTCACTCTGCACAGATACCATCGTCTGATGAATTCTTTCGATGTTCCAGAAGAACAACGCCTTGTTGTGGAAGAGATGATCGAAAAAGTAAAAGAGATCGATCCTCTTTATGTGGAAGAAATGGATGATCCGATCCCTCTAGAAGAAACTGCAGAGTATAAATTTTTCAAGGACTTCTACCAAGATAGTTCTTCCGAATATAGACCGGAAGCGGCTAAAAATTTTGTAAGAGAATTCGACGAAGATATGGATAACCGTTATTCCAAATTGGTTTCCTATTCTTCCAACGGTCCTGAAGTTTTGGCTTCTTCGGTCCGTGCGGTTTTAGGTTTATCTAAAAATTCTTTAAACGACGAAGAAGCGATCCGACTCGTGATGGATCCTTCCAAAAACAAACATCTGACTTCTACTCTTAACGAGACTACGATGAGCCCTCTTTCGAGAGCGATGTTCAATGTGCATTATTCTTTCAAAAAAAGGATCTCTCATTCTGCAGATAGCCAAGACCAAAGACATAGAATGGTGCCTGGTTCCCGTCCTGTGCTTATGAGCCAGTATACAGGAATGCCGGACTATATCGTTCCCAAAGTTGTATTAAAATATCCTCAATTAGAAGAAACTTATAGAAGAAGAATGGACGGCATTTTTAAGAGCCTGAACCGTTTTATAGAAGCGGGAGGATCTCCTGAACATGCTTCTTATCTACTTCCGAACGCATTCCCGGTCCGTTTTTATGAAAGCGGGGATCTATTGAACCTTCATCATAAATGGAGAGCGAGAACCTGTTATAATGCTCAGGAGGAGATTTTCCAGGCTTCCATCAATGAACTCATGGATCTGACAAAGGTCCAACCTGAAATCGCGAAATGGATCAAGGCTCCTTGCTGGATCCGTTTGCAAGGTGATATCAAACCTTATTGCCCGGAAGGGGATCATTATTGCGGAACCCAGGTGTGGAAAAGAGAATTGGACGAGTACGATAGAACTCTCTAATCTTTCGGAAAGTTTTATCTAGTTTCTATTCTAAAAATTTTCCCGCCGTAGTCCACTACGTAGGTCTCTCCGTTTGCATCTTCTCCAAAAGAAGATACATTGGAAGAAAATCCCATTTCGGAAGTATGCTCTATGAGTCCATTCACCTTGGTCCCATCTTTGTTTAATTTATTATCCTTCTAACTTAAAAAAACAAGCCGAAAGGCCGAGCTTCTCTCTTTTCGAAAAAATAAAAAAAGAAAGGACTAAAAACCGATTTAGGAGTAAATCATCCTAGAGCAGATCATGAAAACAGTCTCCCCTACAAGGACCGAAGAACTGGTCCAATACCGCAGATTCATTCACAAACATCCCGAGCTTAGATACGAAGAAGTCGGGACAGCGGATTTCGTTTCTAAACATCTTAAATCCTTAGGTTATACTTTCCAAACCGGGATCGCAAAAACAGGGATCGCTTGTTTGGTAGATTCAGGAAAACCGGGCAAAACTCTTTTGGTAAGAGCGGATATGGATGCCCTTCCTATCTTCGAAGAGAACAAGACGGATTATACTTCCGTTCACGAAGGAGTCATGCATGCCTGCGGTCATGACGCACATACTTCCGTTTTAATGGGACTTGCTTCGGAGCTAAAGGAAAATCCAAGTGCGATTGTTCCAAAAGGAAGAGTCTTGTTGGTATTCCAACCAGCTGAAGAAGGCGGACAAGGTGCAGACAAAATGATAGAAGAAGGAATATTAGAAAAATACGATGTATCCGCCGCCTTCGCTCTTCACGTATGGAATCATATACCTGTAGGAAAAATAGGAGTCGTAGACGGCCCAATGATGGCCGCAGTAGACGAGTTCCAGATCACAGTCCAAGGGATTAGCGGTCACGGTGCCATGCCGCAACATACTGTGGATCCTATATTAGTAGCTTCTCATATTGTTACTTCCCTCCAAAGTATCGTGTCCAGAAATACCGACCCTCTGGATTCATGTGTGGTCACAGTGGGTGCGTTCCATGCAGGACATGCATTCAACGTAATTTCCGAAACTGCAGAGCTAAAAGGTACAATCCGCACATTCACCAAAGAAATGTTCGATAAGGCACCCGAGTTATTCAAAAGAGTCGTAGAAAATACTGCCTCTGCTTTTGGTGCAAAGGCGATCATACGCTATGAAAGAACGAACGCTCCTACGATCAATCATCCTGAAATGGCGAATATTGTCAGAAATGCATCTGAAAATATTTTAGGTCCTAACTCGGTCACAGAAGAACATGCCAAGACAATGGGCGGAGAGGATTTCTCCGCGTTCTTGATGAAAGTCCCTGGATGTTATTTCTTCGTCGGCTCCATGAACGAAGAGAAAGGCCTCACTCATCCGCACCATAGTTCCAAATTTGATATAGACGAGACCTCGCTTCCCATCGGTCTGTCTGTGATGAAGGAAGCGATCCGACTTTATCTGGAAACTCATTGAGGATCTGAAGGGTTACCGTGTAGGAGTTCCTATATCGCATACAATCCGCATATGAGAACTCCACTTGCGCAGATATCAAGCTCCCCAGGGTAAAAATTTCTCCTCGTTTTTTGCAATTTCCTTTTTTAACTCCAGATTTTCCTTTTGAAACCGAAATCCGGAACTCAAGATCCATTCCATTCTCAATAGTGAACTTAAAAAACTGCTCGTCGAAACATTCCTTTCTTTAGCATAACCCATTGCTTCCCAATAATCGGAACCATAAACCCGGATCCTTTTCCTAGAATCGCTACTTTTTACTTTTTCAAAATTCAATTTAGGGATTTTGCCCCTTTGCTTTCTTTCTCTAAATGAAGAGAGTACAACGTCTAGGATCTCCTTCGGTTCTCCCAAATGAAGTACCGCATCTCTCCAAATCGACTCCATTTCCAAGGGGATTCTCCAATCTATTTGGATCGTTCCCTTATTCTCTATAATTTGTTTTCTAAAAACTTCTTCCATATTCGCTCCCGAACGTTAAGATCGAATCCACAATATAGAATGAATACCATCAAATGAAAAACAGACGGAATATTAAAATTTTTGAATTTAGTTCGTCTTAGATAAGAATCAGCGGCTAAGACGAAAACTTTGGAGACGTAAACAAGAATTCTAAGCCGCGGTCAATCGTAAAATCGACGGCTCCATAACTCTCAAAAGGATATGTGGAATCAATATTCCGGAGAAAATTATAAAGATGTTAGAATTCCAACATCCTAAGTGAGTGACAACTGGGGATATGATTGAAAAGATACTAGGCTCGCATCGCCTCGATCTCATCTACTTCTTTTGCGATCATAGAAGTTAGGACAACCGGATTATCTCCATTCACCAAAACGTCGTCCTCGATCCTGACTCCGATCCCTCTAAACCCTACAGGGATAGTTTCATCTGTAGGATCGAAATAAAGACCTGGCTCCACAGTTACAACGAGGCCGTTCTGCATAGGTTTACTTTTTCCATTCTCGAAATAACGACCCACATCATGCACATCCATTCCTAGATAATGGCCTGTCCTATGCATATAAAATCTGCGGTATTCTCCCTTCTCTAAGATCTCCGAAAGTTCTCCCTTTAACAGACCAAGATCGATCAATCCTGAAGTCAGGTTTTTTACTGTCTTCTCATGGACCGCATTGAACTCCACGCCTTGTCTCGTATCTAAGATCGCTTGTTTCTGCACATCCAAGACCAATTGGTAAATGGTTCTTTGTTCCGAAGTGAATTTTTTCCCGGATGGGAAAACGCGAGTAACGTCTGCAGTATAATAATCCTTTTCCGCTCCGCTATCCACTAAGATAAGCTCGTTATCACCTATCTTTGCACGGTTGGTGGTATAATGAAGAATGGTGGCATTTTTTCCTGCAGCGACTATATGGCCGTAACCTCCACCCCAGGCGCCATGTTTTAAATATTCGGATTCCAGAATGGACTCTAATTCGAATTCGTACATTCCCACCTTGGTCTCTCTAAATAATCTTTCGTGACCGAGAGCGGTGATCCTGGAAGATTCTTTTAATTTTTCAATCTCTTCCGGAGATTTGAACATTCTCATTTCATGAAGAAAATTAGGGATTTCCCACCTTTGGGGACCGAATTTACCTTCTCTCAATCTTCTGTTCAAAGAGCTGATGAGTTCGAGTAACTCGGAATCCCTCTTGGAGTCCTTTCCAAAAAAATGATATAAGGTGAACTGGTTCGTGAGAATATCAGAAATTTTAGAATCCCATTCTCCTAAGTCGAAACTATGATCTAGCTCTAACTTTTTTTTGATCTCTTCTTTTCCGAGACGGATACCGGTCCAAATTTCTTTTTCCTTATCTTTAGGAAGTGCAAAATGAGAGGAGAAGTCCCTACGTAAGACCAAAACACCGTCTTCTTCCTCGATGCCTGTCAGATAATAATAATCGGAATCTTGCCTGAACTTATACTCCACATCTCTATTACGGATTTTTTGAGGAGCGGCAAAGACCAGTAGGACTTCCGACTCCTTTAAAAGATTCTGAACGTTTCGGATCCGTTTTCTAAAAATGTTTTGGTCCATAATTATCCTTTTATTAGACGAATTCCTTCTTCCACCATTCTGTCGGTATCCTGTTCCAACATACAACGAAAATGTTTTTTAGGACAGACCCTTCCCCCATGGATCCCACAAGGACGACAGTTTAGGCCGTTTATCTCGGATATAAACACTCGACTCGCCAAAGGAGTATAACCGAATGCAGGGATCGTAGCGCCGAAAGCGGCCAGAGTAGGAATATTAAACGCGGAAGCAAAATGAATGGGAGAAGAATCATTAGTCACAAGAAGTGCGGCCCCACTCATCAAATAACTCATTTCAGGAAGACTTGTTTTGCCCGCAAAGTTGATACCGAAATCTTCTCCGACTTCTTCGCAGAGTTTAGAGTCTCCCTTTCCTCCGGTCAGAACGATCTTAAGTCCGGTTTTTTCATGTAGAAGTTTACTGACCGTTTTAAATTTATCCGCAGGTAAACGTTTTGTTTCCCACACGGAAGAAGGAGAAACCAGGATATAATTTCCTTTTTCCAAACCGTTTTTTTTCATTTCAGATTGGATACCGGAGACAGATTCGGATTTCCAGAAAAGCTCCGGTTGTCTGGAAATATTCTTTCTTTCTTCTTCAGAATATATAAGGGAAAGAAGTTTGTCCACTTCATGAGGTCCTCTTAAGAGCCTTGGCTTTCTCTCGTTAAGTAAAAAAGAAAATCCTGCGGTTTTGTATCCTATCCTTCTTTTGGCCCCGCTCAAAAAAGAAATAATGGAAGAACGAAATGAAAAATGAGGAGAAATACAAATTGTAAAATTATGTTTTCTTAATTCTTTGCAGAAATTCCAAAAACCGAAAAAGGAAGATTTGATCTGCTTCTTATCCAAAGGAATGATCTGGTCTATCCAAGGATTCGCTTCCAAAACGGATTCGGTTCCTTTGTTCACGATCACAGTCATTTTGGAACCAGGAAACCTTCTCTTGATCTCTCTAAAAAGCGGAGTAGTTAAGATCAAATCTCCCAAAAAGGCAGTTTGGATGACTAAAATATTTTCAGACATTATCTTTTTGCCTCCAGGATAGTGGCAAAATTATTCACACCCAATCCTCCGATGGATAAACCGAGTGCGGTGTCCGAATCATTTTGGTTCATAAATTCACAAAGTTCCGCTACTTGAGCGAGTCCAGAAACTCCAACAGGATGGCCTCTTGTTTTTAAACCTCCAGAAGGATTGATAGGAAGTTTTCCTCTTTTATCTGTGATCCCTTCTGCCACATTTGAAAGCGCCTTACCTTGCGGAAATAAACCTGCATCTTCCGCTGCAATGATCTCAAAGATCGTAAATGCATCATGAAGTTCCGCAACCCGAATATCCGAAGGCTTTTTACCGGATTCTGCATAAGCCTGCTCGAATGCCGATTTGGACGCGGGAAAACTTAAGCCTCCCGGCACTCCATTCACTTGGCCTAAACCGTGTCCTGTGCCGGTGATCGAGATTTTTTTGCGGTCCTTCTTCAATCTTGCCGGATCCGTTTCCAATAATAAAGCGCAGGAACCGTCGGACAAAGGAGAAATATCATATAAACATAATGGACTGGAGAACATAGGAGAGGAAAAGTATTCCTCTTCGCTTAAGTTTTTTTGAATATGCGCGATCTTATTCTCAAGACCGTTATCGTGGAGTTTTTTGGATAACCTAAAAAGCTCCTTTCTTGTATATCCAAAATCCTTTAAATACCTGGTAGCGGTCAAGGCCCCGCCCTGGGCCATGGACATTGCTAGATTCCTTTGCTGGGAAGAAAGTACGGAACCTAAGAGCAGATTATTCTCTTCTCTCGGAAGTCTACTCATGATCTCTGTTCCGATCACGATCCCTCTTTTAAATTTTCCTGATAGAAGAAGATAACGGGCCAGATGTAAGGCAGAAGCCCCACTGGAAGAAGCAGTCTCCGAACGAATTGCGAATAAGGAAGAAAGACCCAGATCTTCTTTGATCTTCGCCGGTAAAAAAATTTCTCCGGTATAACGTTCCGGTGCCATGGAAGCGAATATTAGAAATTCTGGTTGGAATCCGGGATTCCTCTTAAGTAAATGATTCGCAGTCTCATACGATAGTGATTGATAGTCGGAATCAGTCTTGCCAAATTTACTTAAATGAGAGTCGAGCACATAGGCCGAAGTCATATTCCTACTAATTTTCCTGTGTGAGATCTATGGCAAAGTCAAAAACTCATAAGTCGAGGACCCTTTTTTCGAATCTCGCTTTTCAAAATAGGCACTCTCGTATATAGTGATTTTAGGTAGGAGAAACGACGTGAAAGGAAACCAAGAAGTCCTCGAAATCTTAGCGGAAGTGCTCTCCGCCGAACTCACAGCGATCAACCAGTATTTCATCCACGCAAAGTTGAATAAAAACTGGGGATACGACAAACTTGCTTCTTACATGAAGAAGGAATCCATCGAAGAGATGAATCACGCAGACCAAGTGATCGAGCGTATCCTCTTCCTGGACGGAATTCCCGATCTGCAAAGATACATGAAGATCAATGTAGGTAAGGATATCGAAAGTATCCTAAAGAATGATTTGGACGTAGAATACAATGCCGTAGAACGTTTGAATCGTGGAATAGAAATTTCCACCAAAAACAAAGACAACGGCACCCGTGAATTGCTCGAGAAGATCCTCGTCTCCGAGGAGGAGCATATCGACTGGCTCGAGGCCCAGCTAGAGATCATCAAAACCATTGGGGTCCAAAATTATTTGGCCCAACAAATCGCCTAAGCATTGAATTCCAAAAAACCATCCCCTAAAAAATCCCCTTCTTCCGGTTTTGGCAAGAAGGGGCCTGCTAAATCAGGTTCTTCTTTTTCCAAACCGACTCGATCCAAAAACACGGGCTCCGATAAAGATTCCGATCGTAAACCATATCGCTCTAAAGAAAGAGGCGATTCAGAAAGACCGTATCGCGCCAAAGACGGAAATTCCAAACCAGGATATTCTTCTTCCGAAAATCCAAAACAAAGATCCTTCCAAAAACCTGATTTCAAAAAAAGAAAAGAAGACGAAGGATCATCTCCAAGGCCTTATAAAAGCAGAGAAGATAGAGATTCCGATTTCAAAAAAGAAAGAGGACCTAAACCGTTTCGTCCCGGCAATGATAGAAAACCGCCTGCCCGCTCCGGAAATCGTAAATTTTCAGACGATGACAGAAAACCTTATCGCGAAAAAGATTCCGATCGCGGAGAGCGTAAACCATTCTCCCGAAATTCAGACCGTGGAGAAAGAAAGCCATACTCTCGCGACTCAGATCGTAGTGAAAGAAAACCATTTTCTCCAAACTCAAGAGGAGAAGGTAGAAGTTCCTACGGTGAAAATTCAAACCGCGGGGAACGTAAACCATTCACTCGTAATTCAGATCGTGGTGAAAGAAAGCCATACTCTCGTGACTCAGATCGTGGTGAAAGAAAGCCATACTCTGGCAACTCAGATCGTAGCGAAAGAAAACCATTTTCTCCAAACTCAAGAGGAGAAGGTAGAAGTTCCTACGATGAAAATTCAAACCGCGGGGAACGTAAACCATTCACTCGTAATTCAGATCGTGTTGAAAGGAAGCCATTCTCTCGCGACTCAGACCGTGGAGAAAGAAAGCCATACTCTGGCAACTCAGATCGGGGTGAAAGAAAACCATACTCTCAGAACTCAAGAGGAGAAGGTAGAAGTTCCTACGGTGAAAATTCAAACCGTGGGGAGCGTAAACCGTTCACTCGTGATTCAAATCGTGGTGAAAGACGTCCTTTTTCTCCTCGCGGAAAAGAAGGATTTCGTTCCGAACGAGGGACTCATTCCTACGAAGAAGACAATTACAGAGAAGGTATCCGTGCAGGTTGGCAATCCGCAAAACTTTCTCTTTCCGAATTCGATAGACCGGAAGCACTCACCTATCACGCGTCCTGTGGAGACGGGCTTGCATTCTTATTAAAAGAAGAAGTCAAAGACGCAGGTCTAGAAATTCTCTCCGATAATAGAGGAGGAGTTTTCTTCCAGGGACCTTCTAAAAAAGTCAGAGACTTCTGCTTGAGTTCCGGTATTTCCTCCGGGATCAGTTTCGAATTATCTTCCTGGTCGGATATTCATGGACCGGACGATCTATACGAAGTCGCTGCAATGTTCCCTTTCGAGAAACTACTTTCTCCTAAGACAAAGTTCAGAATAGACGCTGCAACCAAGGATAATCTTCAAGATTCACGTTATGCGACTTACCGCTTAAAAGATGCGATCTTTGACAGATTCAGAGCACAAGGTCTGGAACTGCCTGAGGCGGATCGCGAAGAACCTGAGGTATTATTCTACCTTCGTTCCAGAATGAACCAGGTAAAATTATTCGTTGCATTACACGCACAACCTTTACAAAGGCGAGGTCACGGAAGAGAAGGTGGAGAAGCTCCACTCAGAGAGACCTTGGCCCAGGCACTTCTCCGTTTTTCAGGTTGGAAACCTGGAGAAGCATTGTACGATCCATTCTGCGGTTCCGGAACCCTATTGATAGAGGCAGCGCTCAGAATGAGAAACGGTGGCTGGGTGAATTATAAAAGTTTATCCAGATCTTCTATCTTCACTCGACTTTTCGGACCTTGCAAAGCAAAGGAAGAATGGGCTTCTAAAGAGATCCTTCTCTTCGGTTCCGATATCTCAGAAGATGCAATCGACCTAGCAAAGAAGAATGCAAAAGAAGCCGGAGTCGCTGACCTGATCCGCTGGAAAGTAGCTTCTGCGGAAGAACTGGACCCCGAGTTTGGCTTCAAAGAGGGAAAAATTGTGACCAATCCTCCATACGGAGTCCGTTTGGGAGATAAAGAATCCGTTTCCGAGCTCTATGCAAGCTGGGGAGATGCCTTGAAAAAGAATTTTTCCGGATCGTATGTGGCTATGGTAGCAGGAGATCCTTCTCTTTTAGGTTTCTTAAAACTGAAGTCCGACAAGGAACAATCCGTCACTATCGCAAAGTTAAAAGGAAAATTAGTTGCCTATCGGATCGACTAAACCAGACTCCCGGGAGAGATGAATCACCAGGAGATCCTACTCAAACTTTTAGAAGTCACAGAAAACTCCAAGGATAGTTTTCAGTTCCTGAAACTCTTCCAATCCTTGGAGCCTGAAAAATTTGCAGTCATCCATGCAAGCTCCGAGACCTTGACCGAGTCCGCAGAAGCATTCTTATTCAATTTAAAATTATTACAAAAGTTACAACTATTCCCTGTTGTCGTTCTGGAGAAGGACGGAGTCTCTTACGCGAATCTATTCTATCGCTCCCCCGCTTCCAAAATGAGTTTGGAATCCATCAAGGATTCATTAGAAGAAGGACAAGAACTTCCAGGTTCTAGAAACCTACCGGCAAAATGGTTCCGAAATCCAAGCCAACCATTGGAATCGGTTGTTTCTTCTTTAAAAGAAAAGAAAATCCCTGTATTCGTAACTGACCAAGGCGGATCCGAAATTTATCCTTACCTTTCCAATTTATGTAAAGAGTTAAGGACCAAAAAATTAATTCTTCTCACTGCAAGAAGCGGACTTTATAATTCTGCGGATAAAAAGATCTCTATCTTGGACTTCGAATCTTCTGAAACTCTCCAAAAAGAAGACGAATCGCTATTCAAAGAATGTAAAAAGATTTTTGAATATACGGGAGATCCGAATCTTCAGATCGCGATCACTTCGGCTCCGGGTCTATTAAAAGAATTATTCACTATCAAAGGTAGCGGGACTCTATTAAGAAAAAAGAATAAAATAGAATTTCATACCGATTTCCAAAAGATAGATCCAAAAAAACTGAACGAACTGATAGAAAATTCTTTCGGAAGGGGATTAAAACAAGGTTTTTGGAATAAGGAATTTTCAGGCATCGTATTAGAGTCGGAATACAAGGGATGTGCACTTCTTCAAAGCACTCCTTGGGGCACATTTCTTTCTAAATTCGCAGTGAACGAGATCGCGAGGGGAGAAGGTGTAGGAAGAGATATCTGGGACGAAATGTTAAAGAAGGCTCCGGTCCTTTTCTGGAGAGCCAGAGCGGAGAATACAATCTCCAAATGGTATACAAAGGAATGTAGCGGTCTTCAAAAAGAAGGCATCTGGATCTATTTTTGGATCGGATTACAAGAGAAAGAAATTCCTTCAGTCTGCGATTTTTTAAGAAACCTTCCGGAAGATCTGGAATCTAAACAACGGATCGATTCCTGATATGGAGAAAAATATTTTTTTATATGATGGAGACTGCGGTTTTTGTACCGGCCTTGCTTTTCGTTTGTCTGAAATTTCTTTGAACAAAGACATAAAATTTGTAAGTTTTAGAGATCTATCTCCCCAGGATCTGAAAGAAATTCATCCGGGTTTAGAACCTAAATTAGTTGCAGGGAATGTACAGCTTATCTCAGGAAGCATGAGATACCCCGGTTTTTTTGCCGTCCGAAAACTTTCTCATTCTTTAAAAGGTTGGAGATGGGTTTCTCCCATTCTATATCTACCCTTGGTTCCTTTGCTCGGAATGGTAGTTATGAGCCTATTGAAATCTATCCGATCTAAGGTTTAGTAAGAAACCTGGGAAATTATCTTCTTTAGACCTTCATAAAATACTAAACGTGCATCTAAAGCAAGTTTAGACCCTTCTCTCACTTTTTGCATTTTTTCCGGATCTGTTGCCACTGATTCGATTAGCCTGAACAGCTTTTCGGAATGGGATTCGTCCGCCTCCAGATTCACCTGGAAAAATTTTCCTTCAGGAAGGGTCATCCTGGATCTCAGATCCGAATAAGACTTATACATTCTGGAATATTCCAATTTCAGAAGATACTCGTTTGCAGGTCCAAGTGCACCTAACGCAGAATAAAAATTGGTAGTTGTTATCCTTTTCATCAGTTCCAGATACGCTCCAGTTTCAGGAAGCATATCTTCCTGAATTACCGTTTCTCCCATTTCTGAGAGAAATTTCCTAAGGATGGAAACATGAGAATCTTCCTCTTTTCCTTCTCCTAATTCTTCCCAGATATTTTCCACGAGCACTATCTTAGAAGGCACAAAATTCGTAAGAGCCGCCGTATTTAAGAACCAGTTCACGAATTCCACAGACACAAAATATTCCTGCTTCAACCAAAGAAGAAGGTCCGACTTTTCCATCCTTTCTTCTTTTTCTTCCAACCATAAATTTGCGGTCAATACAGGATGATATTTGACCTGGTCTATTAATTCTTCTCGAAACGTTTTCATCCTTCGATCCCGCTCGTTTGTTTTTCTTTTTTCAGTTTAGAATAGAGAAATCTTTCCGTTAAAAATTCTTCTCTTGTGATTCCCAATAGTTCTTGAATCAGATCCGAATAAGTCCCGAAACTTTGGGAGTAACAAAGAGGAAAACTGCTATAGTAGGAAGATAAACCCGGAGTTAAATTCCATTCTAAGAATATAGGCATTCCTTCCGAGTCCGCCTTCCAATCCAAACGAACTGCTCCGGAAGTTTTGAGTAGTTTACATAATTCTAATGAATTCTTTTGGATATACTCTGATCTTTCCGTATCCAGATCGAAATATAATTTTTCAGGCATGCTCAATTTTGTTTTGGTAATTTCTCCGTATAACTTTTCGGGAGAATTTTCCAAGCCTATCCTTGCGACCTGGCTCGCCTTATACCCACAAGTTGGTGAACCGATTACTGCCAGCGTCCATTCTTCTCCCGGCAAATACGATTCGCAGATCCAAGAGGAGTATTCTTGGAATTTCGATTGGATAAATTGTTCCAAGGCCACCCGATCAGAGATTAGATTTTCCTCTCCTACTCCGAGGCTAGAGCCTTCGAATCTGGGTTTGAAGAATACTGGGAATTCTGAGTCTAATGGAAGTCTGGAGCCACGGAATTTGGAATCCGCGTTCCGCTCCACATTCTGTGCCGTGTTTGTAGTCACTTCGACAGTATCTTTCTCGCAAATCGTCCAGGGACTGGTAGGAACACCTGCCGACGCACAAAACAATTTAGAAAGATGTTTATCCAAACTCAGATTCTGTGCGTAGGCATCGGACCCAGTATGCGGAAATCCGGAATATTCTGCAATTGCAGGAAGTAAAGCTTCTCTATTTCTGGAGCGGAAACCTTCTACCAAATGGAATAGAACAGGCCGATCCTTTGGCTCTAAGCTAGAATAATCTGAGAGTTTTTGTAGTAACTTCGACGGAAATTCAAGGATCTCCACCTTCTCCCCTAATTCTTCTAGGCAGCGTTTGATTTCCTGAACGGAATTTCGATCCTCCCATTCTTGGGTATCCTTTGGATCCAAGTCAGGAGTTTGGATATCAGCTACAATCAAAACGGACGGAGAATCTGAATTCATTTTCCAGGTTCTCCTAAAGGTCCGAGACCCTTGAATGCGGAATAGGAATTCTGTAGTAACTTTGACCAAGTATCCTCACTGATCTCAGGATAAAATTCCTCATATTCACTGTCCAAAGGCTCCGGACTCAAATGATAAGTTCCTCGAACGGCGGATCGGAACACATGATTGCGAGAAGGTTTATGAAATCCAAGATACCAATTCGGCCCAAGGTTTACCTTTCCTCCACCACCCGGAAGATCGTTCACAAATTGTGGAATTCCCATACCCGCGACTTTTCCACGCATATATTCAATTATTTGAATCCCTTTTGCAAGAGGAGTCCTAAAGCCGCGAGAACCTGGGATCAATTCCGGATCGTACATATAATATGCTCTGATCCTAAGTTCCAAAAGTTTTCGATGAAGCCTGAGCATTGTTTCCCCATCGTCATTGATCCCTTTTAAGATCACGCATTGGTTTCCCACACTCACCCCCGCCTTTAATAGCTTGAGGATAGCTTCTTTAGCTTCCGGAGTACATTCTTTCTCATGATTGAATTGAGTATTACAAAAAATCGATAAATGATCCGTATTATGGGATTCTATGATCTTACATAGATCGTTTGTGATCCTCATAGGAAGAGTCACAGGGTTCCTTGTCCCTAACCTGCAAATTTTCACATGTGGGATCTTTTCCAAATTTTCCAGGATCCAATCTATTTTGGAATCGGAAAGATTTAGAGGATCTCCACCTGAGATCACAACATCAGAAATTTCAGGATGATTTCGAATATAATCAAAACATAATTCTAGATCCGCAGTTTCCATTCTTTCAGTCGAATCGGAAACCTTTCTTCCTCTCATACAATGTCTGCAATACACCGAACATTCATGATTCGAAAAAAGTAATACTCTGTCCGGATACATATGAGTGAGCCCTTTGACTGGAGAAAGATCTTCTTCATGCAAAGGGTCCAAAGTTTCCTCCGGAGAGAAGAAGGATTCTTCCTTTCTTGGGACGATCATCTTTCGGATGGGACAATTCGGGTCTTCCGGATCGGAGAGAGATAGATAATAAGGAGTGGTCCCTACATTCAGCCGGATGGTCTCTTCGATTCCGATCTTTTCGGATTCTGTTAAGTGAAAATATTTAGGAAGGTCTTCTGCCCTTACTCTTTTTTGGAGTTGGCTTTTATAATCCGTCCAGACAAAGGAAGAATACAAACTCTTTCTAGAATCAGCAGGCGACTCTAGATCCGCTATTCCCCGGTTTTTCCCTAATCTCTCCATCCGGAACTCTTTTCCCATCCTTATGCCTATGCGGGGAAAATCAAGCGAAGGAAAAAAGGAATGCCTCGAATTCCCCGGCCAAAATATTGTCTTGCTAATGGATTGGAATCCCAAACGGGTCCGCGCACTTGCCTTCGATGTGGACGGAACCCTATTTTCTTCTGAAGGAATCATCTTAGAAACCTATGCGGAAGCAATCCGTAGATTTTCGGCCAACTCCCAGATCCCGATAGAGATCCCGGACAGAGAAAGGATCATGCTGGAGATCGGAAAACCGGTCAAAACCATCTTTTTGAACCTGGTACCGCAACTTAAAGAGTCCGAAAGAGACCAGATCTCCGACTCTGTACTGGAACTTTTGGTGTCTAAGATCCGACATGGAGAAGGCGAATTCTACCCTAAGGTCAAAGAAACCGTTACTTCCTTAAAAAATAAGGGGTATCTCATTTTAGCCGCTTCGAATGGCAGAAGACCCTATGTCGAAACAATCCTGGAAGTCTCCGGAATCCTCCCTTTATTCGACCCGATCCTGGTTTTGGACAACGATACGATCAAAACCAAGCCGGATATAGTCGCAAAATATATCAGGGATTATTCTTTTTTTCCAGACGAGATATTGATGATCGGGGACAGAAGTTCCGACCACGAGGCAGCCCGCAAAAACGGGAGCCCGTTCGCATTCTGCGCCTATGGCCACGCTCCTGAGGGAGAAATCCCGGATTGGGAAGTGAGTCTGGCCCAATTAGAAGACCTGGACCGAATATTCTAATCTATTTTCCTTGGAAAAAGTGAGAAGGCAGTTTCCGGATCAGCCGAAAATTGTATTGTGCCCGAATCGGATAAACTTAAATCGCTTCTTTATATCCTGACAGGGACACTATTCGTTTTAGTTTTATTGGATAAGTCCATAGGGAATAAGAATACCTCCTCTCCCGGACAAGAATCCCCTTCTTTCTTTTCCAAATTTAATACGATTGGAAAAACAAATCCATTATCTCCTACTTCTCCTGAAAACAAAGGGAAACAAACCCATGAACAGGTAATGGACCAAGCGGAAGATGAAATTTTAACCGAGCTGATGCAGAATGGAGAAGGCTCTTCGGAAGAACTTTCCTCCGACTCCAACGATCCGGAAGAAATGTTTATCCCTATCGTCGAAATGCCTAAACCGGAACTCGCATCGGGTCCTTCTCGCAATATTCGCTTAGATCATTCTCCAGGAGAGATCAAACTTTATTTTCTGAAGTTTTATGGAAGAGGGAATAAAGTTCATTCCAGACTAGTTCAGCTGAAAAGAAAATTCGATCACGGGGATAAGATCCTGTTTATCATGAAAGAACTCACCAAGGGACCTTCTGCAGAGGAAAAAACCCAAGGTGTTTTGAATGCACTTCCTAACAGAATGGAATATTCCAAAGAATACTCCGTGGAGAATGGAGTATTAAAACTGTATCTTGGCCCGGACTTTGAAGCGGGTGCGGGTCCTGAACTTCTGAAAGATAGAGTGGATCAGATCTGTTATAGCATTCTGGAAAATTCAGAGTTAAAAGGGATCAGACTCTTTATCAATGGAAAACAAGTTCGCTCTCTTGGCGGCGTAGGACTTCCTATCCCGGAAGTTCTGACTAAGAACCCTAGAAAGATCGCAACTCTCTAAGAATAAAAGTATGATAAAATCTATCCGAAAAGGGATAAGTTTTGCTGTAACTCCAACATCCAATCGATATCGCATGTAGGAACTCCTTGATCAAGATCTCAAAGAGGTTCCCTATTTATCCTAACGCTATCGGAATTCCAATCTTCTGACAAATACGCCAATCGCTTGCCTTAGATTTTTTTTGACTAAATTTGGATTCTTCCTTGCTCTAAGACATGTTCTATTTGAACGCTGGTCTTATTATGGAGGTTTTTCCAAAAGACCTTCCATGCGGAAATGAAAACAAATGTTCAAGTGGTTCCCAGGCATAGACCGAAGAATTCGCTTACTATCTAAGCGGATCTTCTTTAATCGATACCCCCAAGGATTCTTAGAGACCAATTGGAGCGAAATTCGCCAATCTTTGGTGGCCCATTATTCTCTCTGCATCGTAATCAGCTTAATCACCTATTTTCTGCCTAATTCGAGAGACTTCGAAGACGAATCTCTACTATTTCTTCAATCCAGTAGGATCACATTAATCGTTCTTTCTCTTGTGTTTTTATGGAGACATGCCCGTAAAAAGGATTGGGTCCCTAAAAAACTGGAGTTCTATAAGGTATGGACTTCTTCTAGCCTTCTCATCTCATTCTTTCCATTCTTATATTTGGATAAGGTCCACTACGATGTCTATCTACACCAGGCATCTGCGATCTTACTCAGTATGAACCTTCTTCTTTGGCTGACCACTACCACTGCAGTTGCCACAAACTTCGTGTTCTGCCTGATGTTCTTAGGTGTCTGCTACTTGGGAGATTCTCCTATTGAAGCGATGAAAGAATTTCCGATCCTTCTCACCTATCTGTTTGTAGGAACTTTCGGAAATGTGATCATGAACTATTGGAGAACTATGGATTACCGGGATAAAAGAAAATTATCCGGTGCGGTTCTCAGACTAAAGGCAAAAAATCTGCATATCAGAATGATCTCCAACCTGGATGATCTTACCGATCTTTATAATCGTAGGTATTTGATAGAGCAATTCGATATATTTAAGAAGAGAGCGAGAAGACATCAATTTCAAATGGCTCTTGTGATCTTAGATCTGGATCACTTAAAAGAGATCAATGATAAGTATGGGCATATGACTGGTGACGAGGCTCTCCAAACTCTTTCCGCTGTCATGAAGTCCAGAGTGAGATCCACCGATATTTGTGCTCGTATCGGTGGAGACGAGTTCTGCGTACTTTTAGATTCAGTAGATCCTAAAAGTCTAAAAACTCTTTGTGAATCTTTGCGTATAGGTGTGGAATCTCATGCACTTTCTGTCAGAGATACGAACGACAGACCTGTAAATATCACAGTATCCATAGGCGCTGCCATTCTTTCTTACGATGAGGATTTTACTTTCGACGATCTATACCAATCCATAGACTCGGGCTTGTATAATTCCAAATCCGCCGGTAGGAACAGAGTAACTATAGTAGAAGCTACTAAGCTGAATACTAAGGTTGATCTTTCTGCTTCTTGGCCGGAGGAAGTTCGTATATATAAGTAAGTTCGCAGTATTCTCCGTCGCCGAAGTATTTCTGTTCTTTTTGTTCTAAGAAGAATTGTCTATGTTTTTGGTCCGCTTCCAACTCATCTAGTCTTTGGGTGACTTGTAATTTTGCAGCTTCGCAGGAAGTTTTTTTCATTTTGAAAAGGTCCTGTTCTTCCACCGAAGGAACAGAGGCTTTTCCGATTGCCACGAATTGGTATTTATGAGGACCTAAGGTTTTTACGCTGACTCCGGTATCCATATGGATCCGATCTCTATGAGAATCCAAACAATTCGATACAAAGAATAGAAATCCGAAGATCGCGGATAACTGTAGTATTTTAGAGCTCAAAGATTTTTTCATTCTTCCCCCGTTCGAATCTATCTATTTAGGAAAGTTAACGGACTGAAGTCACTTGGATTTTTGGAAAAAAATTACAAATTTAAAGGAAAAGATCAGACCGCTGAGAGTTCCCTTCCCTCGTATCTTTCATAATTATAGAGAAGGTCTCTTCTTTTAGGTGTGAATCCGCCTTCTTTCAGGAACTTGACAGCTTCTTTTTCGGTTTTCAAACCGAAGGAACGTAGCACATTCTCCTCGATCACCACGGAAGAAATATCGTCCGCACCGCTTGTAAGCGCCAACTGGCCCACACCTTTTCCGAGTACCATCACGGAAGTTTCAATATGCTTAATATTGTCTAAGAAGATCCTACAGATCCCAAGAACTTTCAGATATTCTTGTGTAGAAACAGCTCTTACTTTAAATCTTTTGGTCTGAGGTTGGAAGGTCCAAGGGATGAAAGAAAGAAATCCTCCGGTCCTATCTTGGAGATTACGGACTACGGTGAGATGTTCTACTACCTCTTCTTTGGTTTCTTCTGAACCGAAAACAATGTTTGCACTTCCTGGGAGTCCTGCTTCGTGACAGGTTTCCATCGCGCGTACCCACTCTTCGGTAGTTGCTTTTTTAGGGGAGATAATGTTTCTCATTCTGTCGGTCAAAATTTCGGCGCCTGCTCCAGGCACTGAATCCAAACCGACAGACTTCAAGATTTGCAAAACTTCGAATAAAGATTTGCCGGTAATCTTTTCTAAATTGATAATTTCTACAGGAGAGAATGCACGGATATGCATCTCAGGATATTTGGATTTTACGGTAGAGATCACATCCAGATAATAATCGAAAGGTAGATCCGGATACACCCCGCCTTGCAGGAACATTTGGTCCGCTCCTTCCGAAACGGCATAATCCATTTTTTCTAATATTTCTTCTTTTGAAAGAACGTAACCCTTTCCATTTCCGATCTCATCCATGAAGGAACAAAAATTACATTCTACATTACAATAGTTGGTGTAGTTTACCACTCGGAACATTGTGTAGCTGGCACTTGTGCTTGGGAGAACTCTTTCTCTCAAGGTCCTTGCAGTTGCCATAATTTTAAGATGGTCGCCAGACTCGTACAACTCCAATGCCTCTTGGGGAGAAATACGTTCTCCGTCTAGGGCTTTTTCTAATATGGAATCGGTGGAATGGTTTGGGAATATTCGGCTCATCTGAATGGAAAGTTTTCTTCCTTTAACTTCTTCAAAGTTTTCTATTTCTTCAAAAATGCACGTCCTTTTTAAATTGCATTCTCATTTATTGCGATTGAGTCGCAGTTAAATATGTACACGATCTAAAGGAAGAAGGGACTGGTTTCAAGTCCGCATGTAGGAACTCCCACAAGGAGCCTAAGTATCTTTTTTCCTGGACAGGGCGCCTCCTAATCATTAGCCTGCTATGAAAGACCATCCAAATACAAAGGGTAACCTGAAAAACTATGGCTATTTCTCAAATCGCCTTCCACGTGATCTTCACGGCTCTGTTTATAGTAGCAAATGTTGTATTCGTTCGTGCCATTCTCTACAGATTAAATCTTGTATTTAATGCTAGAAAGGCTCACGGAACCGAAAACTTCCTGGAACATAAGAACTGGGGATTCCGGATCAAAAGTTTCGTAGTAAACGTAATCTTACAAAAAAAGAACTTCAAAGAACCATTACGCGGTATCATGCACGCATTCGTATTTTACGGATTCGTCACCTACTTACTGCATACTACCAGCCAGTTCATCTCCGGTGTATTTGGATATGCGTTGGATGATCCTTACAAATTCACCTTAGTTGGAAGTGTATTCGGAGAAACCGCAAACCATTATTACGAAGCAGCCCTCCAAGTGGTTTCCATTTTGGTATTAGTGGGACTTGGCTTCTTTGCATGGAGACGTTGGATCCAAAAAGCAAAAGGATTAGATGTTCATTCTCCAGCTTCTGCAATCGTGATCGGAATGATCTCCCTACTCATGCTCTCCACCCTATTGGGCGAAGGTGCAAGAGCGGTCGGAGCAGAATACGCAAACCCATTCCATGATGCGGCACCAATCGCTGCAGGGATCGGAGCGATTTGGGAAGCGATCGGTGTAGAATATTCTTCCGCTGACTTGGTCTTCCAGATCATGTGGTGGACACATATTCTTTCTGTGTTCGCGTTCATGTTGTATGTTCCAACATCCAAACATGCGCACTTGATCTTCGCGCCATTTAACTATTTCTTACAATCGGATACTCCTAAGGGTGCTCTTTCCAAATTGAATTTGGAAGACGAGACTGCGGTTTGGGGAGTTACAAGAACAGAAGACTTCCCTTGGCCGAACCTTCTGGACGGACTTTCTTGTATTGAGTGCGGTCGTTGCCAAGTGCAATGTCCTGCAAACCGTACAGGAAAAGTTCTAAACCCTAAAGCGATCATCGTGGAATTAAAACACGCGCTTATGGACAAAATGCCGGAAGTGGTAAAGATCAGAGAGACTAATCCGGAAGGTGCTGCCGATGCAGTTGCCGCATTAGACACTTCAGTCATCGGAAAATACGAAGGTCTTTCCGAAGAAGCTCTTTGGGGATGTACTACTTGTTACGCTTGCGTAGAAGCTTGCCCAGTTGGAAACAACCAAGTAAATGCGATCATGGAAATGAGAAGACACTTAGTACTTGTTGATTCTAATTTCCCTGCAGAATTACAAGGCGCATTCGTAAACATGGAAAACAACTCTAACCCTTGGGGAGTTGCTGCGCACTCCAGAGCGGATTGGGCAGAAGGTCTTGGCGTTAAAACCATGGCAGAAGATTCCAATGTAGATGTTCTATACTGGGTAGGATGTGCTGGAGCTTTTGATGATCGTAACAAAAGAATCGCACAATCTTTTGTAAAAATTATGCAAAAGGCTGATGTTAAATTCGGTATCTTAGGAACGGAAGAAGGATGTTCCGGAGATTCCGCACGTAGAGGTGGTAACGAATATCTCTACCAAACATTAGCACAATCTAATGTGGACACAATGAACGGATACAATGTGAAAAAAGTTGTAACCGCTTGTCCTCACTGCTATAACACGATCAAAAACGAATATCCTCAGTTCGGCGGAAACTTCGAAGTGATCCACCACTCTGAGTTCATCAACGAACTTTCTAAAGAAGGAAAAATCGATGTAGGTGTTGCAGAAGATGCAAACGCTGGAAAGTATACCTACCACGACTCCTGCTATATCGGAAGATACAACGACAACTACGAGAACCCAAGAGACCTGGTCAAAAAGGTTTCCGGTGGAAAACTCGCAGAAGCTGTCGATCACCACTCCAAAGGACTTTGCTGCGGTGCTGGTGGAGCTCAGATGTGGATGGAAGAACATGGAGATCGGGTCAACTTCAAGAGATCCAATCAGCTTATGGATACCGGAGCAACTACGATCGCAACCGCTTGTCCTTTCTGTATCACAATGATCACAGACGGGGTAAAACAAGAAGGAAAGATCGAAGAAGTAAAAGTAAAGGATATCGCGGAACTAGTCGCGGAAAACTTGAAATAAGATTAACTCTTCTCTCAAAAAAGCCTCGGCGGAAACGTCGGGGCTTTTTTGTTTTTAGAACAAGCGGCTCTTTGCTTCCTACGGCTCGCTCGCAAAGACAAAAAAAAAGCGGAATGTTTCCATCCCGCCCTGAATCATCTGGTGCAAATACATTATATACGACGGCAGGATTATTCGCCACACTACAGGAAATTATTTATTTTTATTAGAAAGAAATTTCGGAGTCAAAAACTAGACTGAAAGAATTAGGCAAGCAACCACTCTCAAAGTTTTGCACATCCCTTGGAGGATAAAACCTCTCAATATTCCTGATTCAACTCGGAAACATCTTGGGTAGGGTAATCCAGTAAACGGATCTCAGGATTTTTCTTTTGGAAATAACCCTTCTCCCATTCCGAATCGAATAGAAGGGCTGCCCTTCCCAAACTATCAGTCACAAGATTGGAACCTTGAGGGACTTTGGGAATATCCTCTTCTAACAGCCAGCAAGAGACTTGGTAAGGAAGAATATTGATATTCGTAGGAGCAGAATACTCGTCTTGTAACCTTCTTCTGAATACCTCGAACTGGAGCTGACCCATTGCACCGATTACCGGCAATCCGCCGCCCACAGTTTGAGAAGTGAATAAGTGAAGAATACCTTCTTCTGCCAATTGTTCTATTCCCTTTCTGAAACTTTTGAGAGCTCCCGTTTCCACACAAGAAAGAGTAGCGAAAATTTCAGGGGCGAATACCGGAAGGGGTTTTAGATCAGGGACTTTTCCGCTAGCTAATATATCTCCGATAGAATACGTGCCCGGATTCACAAGACCTATGATGTCTCCCGGATAAGCTTCATCCACAGTGTTTCTATCCTGCCCGAAAAAAGCAAAAGAAGAAGAAAGTTTAACAGGTTTTCCTAGTCTTCCATGATTCACGTTAAGTCCTCTTTCGAACTTACCGGAACATACTCTCAGGAATGCGATCCTATCTCTGTGGGCCTTATTCATGTTGGCCTGCACCTTGAACACGAACCCGCTGAACGGCGTAGTGATCGGATCTAAACGATCCCCATTCTTCAATGGAAAATACAAAGGAGGAGGAGCGATCTCTAAAAAATGATCCAAGAACAATTGGATCCCGAAGTTATTCACTGCGGATCCGAAAAATACTGGAGTGATCTGAGAATCTAAAAATGCATCTAAGGAGAACGCTGCGATCCCTTCTTCTACAAGTTCCACTTCTTCTCTAAACTGTTTTAAGACCCAGTCCTCGAACATAGTATCTAGATTTTTATCTTCTATCCCGGAACTTTGGAATGCAGACTTTTGAGAACCGCCGGGAGTTTTATCGTAAGTGTAGATCTTTTTATCCACACGATTATATACTCCGCTGAAATCCACTCCGGTCCCAATAGGCCATACCATTGGAATAGCAGTGATGCCTAAAACTTTTTCGATCTCATCCAAGAGTGCGAACATGGTCTTAGTGGGCCTGTCCATTTTGTTTACGAATGTAACGATCGGGATCCCACGGTCTCTACATACTTTAAATAATTTGATTGTTTGAGGCTCAACTCCCTTACCTGCATCTAACACCATCACAGCGGTATCAGCGGCGATCAGCGTGCGGTACGTATCCTCAGAGAAGTCCTCGTGACCAGGAGTATCCAATAAATTTAATACATGATTTTTATATTCGAATTGTAGAGCTGCGGAAGTGATAGAGATCCCTTTCTCTTTTTCCATCTCCATCCAGTCGGAAGTGGCTGCTTTACGGTTTTTACGCGCCTTTACCGCACCCGCAAGTTGGATAGCGCCTCCATACAATAAAAGCTTTTCTGTAAGGGTAGTCTTACCCGCGTCCGGATGGGCTATGATGGCGAAGGTTCTCCTACGTTTGGTTTCCTCTTCTACTATATTCTTGCCTGTAACGGTTTCCGACACGGTTCCCCTCTCTATTAGGAAACGTTTTTGAAACGATGGCCCTTGTCAGCATGAAAACAGGGCTTATTCTTCACGGATTCGTATTCCTTCGGTAAAACCGGCGTAATCGAAAGGTCTTATTGTTCCTGCCGAATTCATTTCTTGTAAAGAACGGATCACGCTTTTTTCCCCGGAAAACACTTAGGGAGGGAGATTTATATCCCTCCCCTTTTTCCCTATCTATCTTTCAGAGTTTTGAGATTGTCGAATCTACCTGCGCTGATTTTTTAGACTGTATACGTTTAACGGTCTATGGAAAGCCCTAAAATCAAACATCTTATCTCCTGGCAGGATTGGTCGGACGCAGAGGTTCTGGACCTTCTGCAGTTTGCTGTCCATGTGAAAAATCATAGGGCCAATTATCTGGGACATATGACAGGTCGAACGCTTGCTATGCTCTTCCAAAAGACAAGCACTCGTACTAGGGTTTCCTTCGAAGTCGCGATGACTGAGATGGGAGGACATGCGATCTATTTGGATTGGATGACTTCTAATTTTCTTCTTTCGGACATAGACCTGGAAGCGGAATATCTTTCCAGAAACGTTTCCGTTATCATGGCTCGGATGAGAAAACATGAGGAACTTCTTCAGTTAAAGTCAGGTTCTCAGGTTCCGGTCATCAATGGATGTTGTAATAAATTCCATCCTTGCCAGTCCCTAGCGGATATTCTCACCATCGTGATAGATAATCCGAAACCCCTTAAGGAACTGAAGCTCACCTATATCGGAGTGCATAATAACGTAGTAAATTCCCTGATCGGGATCACTTCAGCTCTCGGAATGGAACTTACACTTCTTACCCCGATTGCGGAGACTGAAAACATAGATCCGGAAACTGTGGAAAGAGCCAAGAAGAAGGGCACCATCCAATGGGAGACTGACCTCATCCGTTCCGTAAAGAATGCGGATTATATTTATACGGATACCTGGGTGGATATGGAATTTTTCAACGATCCAGCTTTCGCAGATAAGAAGAAGGAAAGGATGAACCTAATGATGCCTTTCCAGATCAACGAAGCGTTATTGAAAGAGACCAAGGCAAAGGTTATGCATGATATGCCGATCCATTCCGGATACGAGATCACAAGAGAAGTGGTCAGAAGTCCTAGATCTATTATCTTCCAACAGGCGGAGAACCGCTTGGATGCGCAGAAAGCAGTCATTCTACAACTCCTAGAAGCCTGAGCCAACACTTCCAAAAATCCGTTGCCTGGAAGGCCTTTCCTGAAAACCCTGTTCTAAGACGGCCGAGCCAGGCTAAAATCGCAAAAAACTTAAAAGGTACTTTTATGTCCAAATTACCACATCCTAAGGATGCATTATTCGAAGGAGAAAAACCTTTCCCCATCATCCCGGCCTGTGAACATTTTGCCGGATCCGAAAAACTGATCACTAAAGCTCTGGAGTTACAAAACAAACTCGGCGGTCTTTTCGACATTACCATGGACTGCGAAGACGGGGCTCAAACCGGAAAAGAAAAAGAACACGCGGAAATGATCGTCCGTATCCAAAACTCCGAACTCAATATGCATAATATGAGCGGTGTAAGGATCCACGATTATACCAATTCATTCTGGAAACAAGACGTAGATATTATCGTTCCAGGTGCTGGAAACAAGATCGCATACATCACCATTCCTAAACCTACAAAAGCTTCCCAAGTGGAAGAGATGATCACCTATATCCAAGCTGCTGCTAAAAAAGCTGGGATCACCAGAGAGATCCCAATCCACGTTCTGATCGAAACTCACGGAGCACTTGCTGATGTGGATAAGATCGCTGCACTTCCTTGGATGCAAGTAGTGGATTTCGGTCTGATGGACTTCATCTCCGGTCACCACGGAGCAATCCCTGCTTCTTGTATGAAGAGCCCTGGACAATTCGACCACGAATTATTAAGAAGAGCAAAAGCTTCTTGTGTGGCCGCTGCCTTAGCTCACGGAGTAATTCCTGCTCACAACGTTACTTTGGACCTGAAAAACCAATACCAAACTTACAAAGACGCAAAAAGAGCTCATGACGAGTTCGGATTCCTTCGTATGTGGTCTATCTATCCAACTCAGATCCAAGCGATCTTAGATGCAATGGCTCCGGATTATAGCGAAGTCCAAACTTCTGCAGCTATTCTTGTAAAAGCTCAAGACGCAGAATGGGGACCGATCCAACACGACGGAGATCTTCACGACAGAGCGACTTATCGTTACTTCTGGGAAGTTCTTCAAAAAGCAAAACTTACCGGTATTGCAATTCCGGAAGAAGCAGCAAAAAGATTCTTCTAATCTTTTAGATAAGCTTCCAAACGAAAAAGCCGCAGAGTCCTGCGGCTTTTTTATTTTTTAGGGGTTTCGTTTGCTGGAGTTCCAACATTCGGTTCTCCCAATTTTGGATCGATTACTACTTATTAAATTTCTCATTCAGTTTGCCGATCAGTTCCAGCAAACTTCTTTCCAGATAGTCCCAGCCCTTTTTACTCATAGGCTCTAAAGGCATCTTTTTCTGTAATTGTTTGAATCGATCGAAGGACTCTCTGGCGAAATCTAAAAATCTTCTGGGAGTAATGCCTAACCTATCGAATTGGCTTTCGTTGCGATTGAATAAGTCTGCAACCTTATCCCTGTACTCGCCTTCTAAAAAATAATATCTAAGGTCTGCCAGAGAGTCGTCTATTGCATTGTAAATTTTAGAGCCAGGCCCGTCATCTCTCTTGGAGTCGCCTGAATTACCTTTGTCGGATCCTACAACCCTGGAAGCTTTTGCTTTTTCGTTAAGGGCGATCTTTTGTAATTTCTCCCTCATAAGAACGTCGGGGAGAACTGTTTTCTTTTTATCCGCCAATTTTACTGAGGTCCTCAAAGCCATGTCCGAATTTTCGGACGGAAACTATTCTATGGACGTATTCGATTTATGTCCAGAAATTTCCGCCCAAAGTTTGTTATAAGAACATAGACGAAAAAGTTCTTCCAAATTCTTTCAAGGTTCCGGGTGCTCTTTCTTTAATTTTCTCAATTCGCAGTTTTGGAGCCATTCGCAACGAAGACAAAATGCATCCTCCGGATTGTAGTCAGAGGGAGGACAGAGATTTGTATTCTCCGCTTGTATGGGAGAAAGAATATTTTCCTTCTCCTTTGCATCCAAAATTCCATACAGTTGACTTAAGAGTTCCCTATTTTTCCGGATCTGTGTCTCGAAAGGGTCTTCTAAATTTTTAGGACGAACGACCACTCTTTCCTGATTTTCCTTAGGCCTTTCCCATCTTCTTACGAAGATTGGAGTTTTGGTTTTTCCTCCGAATTTTTGGAGCCCCAAAAGACTGAGTAGACCAAAGACCGCTCCGCCCAAATGGCCGGAGTTACTCATCATTCCGAAAAAACTTTGGGACATGACACCGCTGGAATGGAATTGCAAAAGATAATATGCATCCACTGAAAATCCGAAACCAATCAAAACCCAAGGAGCAAATTTTGCTCTTACAGGAGGGAAAACGAATCTTGCTTCAGGAAACATTAGGCTGAATGCAGCAAGCACTCCGAAAACCCCTCCACTTGCTCCTACTGTAGCTGAATGATAACTATCCCAGATAGAATTTTCCGGAACGAGTCCTGTCTTCCAACCTATATAAGAAAAAGACAAAACGAAAAGCCCACCGCCTAATTGGGAGAGAAGATACACGCTTAAGAATTTCCAACCGCCGACATATCTGCAGAGCCAGAATCCTACGGTGAAAAGCCCGAACATATTCATCCCTATGTGAATGAGAGAAGAGAAAAAATCCCCTCCGACCACGTGGAGGAATCCGTACGTGAACACCTGCCAGTACATTTTCTTCTCGATCACTAGGCTTGGATTTAATCCGAAAAAGTAAGTTATAATTCCTCGTCCGCCTTCCATCATCAGAAGTGCCCAAACGAAGATATTGAAGAATAAGACCAGATTCAAAGGATGAATCAGCGAGAATCCGAAAAGCTTCGGACCTGAGGTCGGATTTCTCTTTGCCATTATGTAAGGATTAAAGGTACTGGTATCGTAGTCAAGTAGGCAAAGCCGGGGCGGGATCGGCCCCGGTTCGTCCTCATCCTCCGGGGAGTCGGCGGATGATTTCAATCACAGTTCTATCATCGAAGAAAGGAAAGGCCTGCTTTAGCCTCGGAGAGTAAAAAAATGAAAAAAGAGAACTTAAGGCCGATTTTTTGGGAGAAAGAAGGACTCAAACTTTTAGACCAAAGACAAATTCCCGGTAAGAAAGAATGGTTTACCGCAAAAAACTCCGAGGACGCGATTTTTGCCATAAAAGAAATGGTGGTCAGAGGAGCTCCTGCAATCGCCATCACCGGGTTATTCGGTGCAGTCCTAGAATTTAAAAAGTTTTCCAAAAAACCGGAATACCAAGAATTCCAAACCATACTTTCCAAAATTCTGGGTTCGCGGCCCACTGCAGTGAATCTACGCAGAGCATTCGAAGAACTTTCTTCGATTTTTCCGAAAGAAGAATATGATAAAGTGAGTTTATCGGAACTCCAACAAAAATCGGAAGAATTCGCAATCCATGTTTTCGAAGAAGATATCCGAAATAATTTAGCATTAGCGAAGAACGGTGTGGGACTTTTTCCTTCTTCACCTTCTAAACTCAAAATTATCACTCATTGTAATACCGGCGCTCTGGCAACCGCAGGACATGGAACAGCACTCGGTGTGATCCGTTCTCTAAAAGAAGCGGGACACGATCTTATTGTATATGCGGACGAGACCCGTCCTTATCTGCAAGGTGCGAGACTCACCGCCTGGGAACTCATGGAAGAAGGGATCGAAAACTATCTGATCACAGATAGTATGGCAGGGTGGCTCATGTCCTCCCAAAAGATAGACGCGGTCATTGTAGGTGTGGATAGAGTAGCAGCTAACGGCGATTCTGCGAATAAAATAGGAACATATCCTTTGGCGGTTTTAGCCAAACACCATGGGATCCCTTTCTATATTGCAGCCACAGAGAAAAGTTTTGATTTCAAAATTACGGACGGTTCCCAGATCCCGATAGAAATGAGGACACAAGACGAGGTCACTCGTTTAAACTTTCTAAAAAATGAAAAAGGAGAAGCAATCCTTTCCGAAGGAGTAATCGCTCCAGTAGGAGTAAAGGCGCTCAATCCTTCCTTTGATGTGACACCAGCGAACCTAATCAAAGCATTTATCACGGAGAAAGGGATTGTTCCTCCGGATAAGATCAAAGAGTTTTTCGGCTGATCACTTTTGAGGTTTAATAGCAACCATTGCCGCTTTGTCTTGGCCCGGTTGGAAACGCATCATAAAGGCAGACTGGAATTTTTCAACTTTCTCCACCTGTCTTCTGTATTTGATGATACTTCCTTTATATGAACCTTTACGGACCACAAGCTGCACTTCCCCTGGATTAAATCTGGAGGATTTTAATACTTCTATCTTTTGTTTCACAAGTTCTATGAACTTGTTCTGCTTGTTGAACTCTTCGAAAATCTTACGATAGCCTTCTTTTTTATCTTCAGGGATCTGGCCTCTGGATCTTTGGACCATCTGTTTGATCTGTTGGACTTTAGGCAGGATCTTCTCCATGTCCTTCTCCGCTACTTGAAGACGTTTAGTAAGATCTTGGAAAGTTTTCTCATTCTTAAAATGAAATCCTAGCTCCACAGTAACATCTAACTCTGCTTGGGAGCCGAGAGTCGCACAGGTCAATCCCATATAAGTAGATACGGTAGAAGATACTAAGTTTCCGCTGGATCCGTTCAGGATCACGTTGCCTAAAGAATGGATCTTGGAGTTTAGAATAAAACCTTCGACCACAACATCTCCGTCCACTTCTATCTCTGCGTTCTCAATGAACTTAGCGTAAAGATGTCCGCCGATCTTGATGATATTTTTTCCATCACCCTTGATCCCTCCGCTGACTTCTAGGTCTCGAGCGATTACTAGATCGGAAGTTTCCACATTCCCTTTTACCATCAGATTCCCTTGGGTCTTGATGGAGGTAGCTGCTTCCACATCACCTTTTACTAATACGTTTCCGTCGTAATTGATATTTCCTGTTCCGAGTCCCACGTTGGAATCGATCTGTAATTCTTGGGAAACGGTGATAGAAGATTCGGTAGAAAAGATCGCACCATTGCAGGTGGCAAAATATTCCACCAATGGCTTATTATCTTGGACCAAACCCTTTTCTTGAACATTCTTACCAATAGTAAGTTTAGGTCTTTTGATAGGAGGAGGAGCAATCGGCTTTCCGAAAACGTCCATACCTGGTTTGCCAGGGATCCCTTCGAATAAAGTGGCGAGCTTCTCCCCTGCCTTTACATAAATATACCTTTCGATATTTCTATAATCCGCGTGTCCATCCTCACCGATCTTTACCCTTTGTGCCTGAGGATGATAGAATTTTACCCAGCCGTCCTCTCCTTTTACAGGAGGGAAACCTTGGGCCACCACGAAAGAAATAGGAGAAAAATCCATCCTGCCCGTGGATGATTGTAGTTGTTTTAGGGCTCCGTAGATATTGTCCCCAATGATACGGTCTTGGGAAATATCCTTATTATGAAGATATTCTATAACTATGCTAGTGGAAAGAGCCCTTCCCTTGATCATTCCGGGACGAATAGTTAGATCGGCGCCCAGATTATCCGAACTGATCTTAAGAGAGAATACACTCTCCCAACTTGTTTCTTGATCTGATACACCCGAAGTTTGCTCTGTACTCACAACCATACTACCTAGCTAACAATTCAATAAGAAGTTTCCTCCACCTTTTTTTATTATGGAAGAAATCCTTTTCCGATCCCTTAAAGAAGGTCCGAAAAAGATCGTATTTGAACCTGCAGGTTATTCCTTTTCGCGTTTTTAACAATAGACCACTATAACCGTTTGCCCTGAATATACAAGGGTCCGGAGCCTAAAAAAAGGCGCAAGAAGCCTATCCTTAAGGACGGAATATTTTCAGAAAATATAACGTAAAGAATATTAGAGACCAGAATTTTTTAGAAAAAATCCCCAGAGTCCCGCAAGTTTTGGGATCTCGCCTAATTGAGTGTAAAAAGGAAGATGATCTCCATGGGTGATCAATTTGGACCTTAAAATCACTTTCCCCACCTGTTTCCCATTGCCTAAAGAATCGAATAATTGCTCCGATTCGTTCGGAGATATCACTGGATCGTCCGATCCATGCAATAAAGCGATAGGAGCCTTCCAATCCGAAAGGAAGTTTTTAGGAGAATTGCGTAAAGCGAAGTTAGGCGGCAATACAGACAAGATTGGCTCTGCAAGCCCCATCCTAAACCCCGGATCTGATTGGACAGAATTTACAAATTCCTTTTCCTTAAGGTTCAATTTTTTCAGAAGTTTAGGAGACTTCTCCTCTTCCCCCGTCCTTTTTAATCCGTTATCCAAGGCTGCCTCAAAATAGAACTCTTCTAATTTAGAAAGCTTAGGTTGTAGTTTAGAAATATAATTATATAGTAAGATATGAACCGCGTAAGGATCCACTTCGTAGTTGGATAGAGTAAAAGTAAGAGAGTCTGCGAAGTCGGAATACGTTCCTACAAGTAGAGCGGATTTTAGATTTTTCTGTTCTTCCTTTCCGGACAATGCAACCATTCCCATCCCGGCGGAAAAACTTGCGGATAAGTAGGAGATCGCCCGACCTTCCCTCTTTACGATCTCTTGGAATAATGCCCTGATATTCGGGACTGTATCCTCCGAGATCTCCAGTCCCTTGACTTCCGGAAGTTCAGGCAGATACACGGTAGCACCGGTATTCTTCAAATGTTTTGCAAGTGTTAGGATCCTAGGATCGTTGATACCTCGGTTACTCATCCCATGCTGCAGGTAGATCACAGGAGAATTTTCCGGGCCTGGAAATATTTTGGTTCGGAAGGAAGACTTCTTAGAAACTTTTAAATTTTCCTCCCGGACCTCAGACTCGGGAGAATTTATCATGTCTGCGTATTTGAGTAAGAATGGGAGTCCCTGGAAAGAATATTGAATCATGCAAAGGAAGCCTTACTTTTAGATATTAATATTTTTGCATCAGAAGAACTAGATAGATCCTGCCCAGATATTCCTTGGCGTCCTCGTCTTTTAAAAAATAGATTAGAATATACTGTCTCAAATTTTCCAGATCGATTGGGACCAATTTATTGTTCAGATTCTCAGGGGGAAGAATATCTATTTGGAATCTTCCTAATTTCATTTCGGAAATGAGTTCGGCACAGATCTGATTGGCAAATTCAAGCATGATAGAAGCAGCATGGCTTCGGATCGTCGGATCTATATGAAAGGATCTGGCAATCTTTGGTAAAAGTTTCAGTTTAGTATAACCGTCCATTGCCAGAAAAAGCCTACCCTTTGCTTCTCCTTGGAATTCGACAGAGGTACAGTTCTCGTAACATAGACCTTCGTTTTTAGAAGGACCGAATGCTTCACGTACAGCATGGACTCCTAGGTTTTTTTCCAAAAACTCAGGGAAGATCTGAGAAATTGTAAGTATGAATTTTTCATCCAATAAAGGATCTATGTTCAAAGACATACTAAACGGTTCGGTCCCTCTTCTTTAGAAGAATATAATGCTTTTTTGGCTCTGGGTTCCCATTCAGGATCTTCTTTTCTGACCCGGACGGAAGCGCCCACATTCAGCCTGGTTTTTTCCGGACCTAAAAATTCCATGAGCCCGGAAAGTGAATTCTGGAATTTCAGCCAATCTTCCGGATGAAAGAAGGTTGCTAAACGGTTCTTTCGGATACGGTAGAGAGAAGAATTTTCTCCGAATCTAGACTTCCACCAATTGCCCAAACTTCTGAAATCGGAAACCAGATCCCCGTCGGACTCGAATTCCATAAAGACCAGGATTTTAGTCTCTTCGCCCTCGACCTTTTCCCTTTCTAAATGTTGGGAAAATATCGGGTAGGAACTCCAGCCTGTCTCTCCGTCTTGGGATTCTCCGGCAAGAACCAATCCTTCTACAAGTTTATCCAACCTAAAAGAAATTTCATCAAGGGAAAATTCGGAGGATGATAAAGAAGTTTGCCTAACCTCTCCCAAGGAAAATGAGTCCCATTCCAATTTCCAAACGATTGCTCCCTCTTTAGGCTCTGAGGCTTTTTTTCTTTCGGACGGAAATATAGAAATGCTCCCGGTCTTGCTTGCTACGGTTTGTAGATCTCCTTTGGAGTCATGCAGCAGAACTTCCCAATATTCTTCTCCTGTTCGGATGGAATCCAAGAAGGATCTCACCGCCTCATAGGTTTTTCCACGGATAGGAATATAGAAGGACTGGAAGAGAGTTTCTGTCTCCCTGGGAACTTCTTCAGAAAATGTAGGAACACCTTCCTCAGAAAGGATTTCTTCGGAGACGATATCCTTTGGGGTTTCAGGAACTTCTTCTTTTGAGATCGATTGGAAGAATGGGACCTCGGACTCAGTTCCCTTCTCCTCTCTTCTATCCATTGTTGTGTGAACTACGTACCCGAAAAGGGAAAGTAAGCAAAAGGAGATCCCACCCAAGGCCAAAACTTCTCCATCTATCCAGGTAGAAAGAGAAGCGGAAGCGATTGGAAAAACTTCTGAAATTGGAAAAAATTCGGAGAAAAATTGCATTTTGTAAACTTGAGTTCCGTTACTATATGTAACGGGTTTTCCCCGGTCCGGCTCAAACGATTTTTCTATGAAACTCTACTCGGAACTGGCAGAATATTACTTCGATATTGAAAAGAACGCTCGAAAATTCGAGATGGAGACCCAGTTCATAGACAGGCTTTTCCGAAAACATAGGGTGCGAAATATTTTGGACCTAGGCTGCGGCACTGGAGAGCATGTTACTCATTTCCAAAGCCTCGGATACAAATCCAGGGGAATCGATTCCTCCATCAAAATGATAGAGGTCGCCAAAAAAAGATATTCCCATTGCAAATTCGAAGTCGGAGCAATGCAATCCTATAAGTCCCAGGAAAAATGGGATGCGATCATCAGCTTATTTGGTTCTTTTAATTATTTATTATCTAATGAAGAAGTAGAAGCCGCTCTTAAAAATCTGGAATTGAACTTAAAACCCGCAGGCATCGCAGTTTTAGAAGTTTGGAATGCGGAACCACTTCGTAAGATCAAAAGGAAAGCGATCGGCCCTGTCGCTCAGATCAAAGCCAAAAACGCAACCATACAAAGAAACAGAGGATTCCGTCTAGTCAGAGCGGACCAATCCACAGTTGTCGAAGTAAATTATATCTATAATCTGAACGCAAAAGAGATCAAAGACAAACATTTAATGAGAGCTTATTTCCTGGTAGAATTACAGAGAATGCTCGCAAAACACAGGATGGAGATCCTACATGTCTACTCCAACTACAACGAATTAAAATTCAAAAGTAACGCGAGCAGAATGATCCTTGTATTAAAGAAAAAAAGTAATTAGAAAATCTTCTTCCCAGAGTCGGAATAAAAATCCAAAATTGCCATCCGGAGGAATGAGATGGCGGAAAACTACGACCTGACTGTGATCGGCGGAGGCCCTGGAGGATATGTGGCCGCTATTCGAGCAGCCCAACTCGGATTGAACGTTTGTCTAATAGAAAAAGAAAAACTAGGCGGGGTATGTTTGAACTGGGGTTGTATTCCCACAAAAGCGCTTTTAGAATCCGCACACCTATTAGAATCCATCCGCAAATCCGAAACCTTCGGTCTGAAAGTAGAAAAAGTATCTCCTGATTTTCCGAATATAATCAAACGTTCCAGGGGTGTCGCAGACACAATGTCTAACGGAGTCGAATTCTTGATGAAAAAGAATAAGATTTCCGTAAAGAAAGGAAGCGCAGTATTCAAAGACAAAAATACGATCTGGCTTCCGGACACTTCTAAAGAAGAGATCCAATCCGAATATTTTATCATCGCGACAGGTGCAAGACCGAAAGAATTTCCCGGACTTCCATTCGATGGGGAGAAGGTCCTATCCAGCAAACACGCAATGATCCAAAACTCTCCACCTAAAACTTTGGCAATCATAGGTGCAGGAGCCATAGGGATAGAATTTGCGGACTTCTATTCCAGCATGGGAACTCAGGTAACAGTAGTAGAGATGCAGGACAAAATCCTTCCATTAGAAGATCCTGAAATATCCAACCTACTCAATCGTTCCTTCGTAAAAAGAGGGATCCAAATTCTGACAAGCGTAGGTGTTTCCGAACCAAAACTGGAATCGGATGGGGTTTCTATTCTTCTAAAAGGGGAAGGGATCGCTCCGGAAGGTGAAAGAAGAAAATTCGATAAGGTATTAGTGGCCATAGGCGTCACACCGAACACGGAAGACATCCATCTGGAAGAGATCGGAGTATTTCTCCAAAAAGGATTTATCAAGGTAGATACTAAATTTAGAACTAAGGTCCCGAATATTTATGCGATCGGAGATTGTATCGGAGCACCGTTACTCGCTCATGTGGCTTCTGCGGAAGGAATCAAGGCAGCAGAAGCGATCTCCATCCAAAACAAAAATCCTCATGGACTGGTTTACGAACCATTGGATTATCTTAAAATTCCTGCCTGCACATATTGCCACCCTGAAGTCGCCTCGGTAGGTTTAAAAGAAGAAGAAGCCAAAAAATCAGGCATAGACGTGGTCGTAGGAAAATTCCCATTTAGAGCAAACGGTAGAGCCCAGGCTTTAGGCGAAGTAGAAGGAATGGTTAAACTAGTAGCCGACCGCAAAACGGGAGAAGTATTAGGAGCTCACATGATCGGACCGAACGTAACAGAAATTTTAGGAGAGATCAATTTAGGAATGGGATCCGAACTAACTCTTAAAGAAATTGCAGGAAGGATTCACGCCCATCCTACACTTTCAGAATCCGTAATGGAAGCAGCAGGACAGGCTCTAGGCGAGGCGATTAATATCTAACGGTATTAAGCGGAAGCGTTTGATTCTTCCAAAGATCCTGTGAATAGGATATCCATCTTATTCACTTTAAACTCTTTAGGCAGTTTGGAATCGATGGTCAAAAGTTCCGCGTCCAGATCATGGAATTTACCAGTCTTCTCATCGAAGAAATGGAAATGGTCGTCGATATTGCTGTCGAAAACGGACTTACCTAAACAGGAAAATTTAAATTCTCTTAATAAACCGGCGGATACTAAAACGTTTAAAGTATTGTAAACGGTTGCCAAACTCATCTTCAAAGAACGTTTATCCACCCATTCTTTTACTTCTTCTGCGGTTGGATGATCCGCTTCACAAAGTACGTATTGGCAAATGGAAATCCTTTGCATGGTCGGCTGTATCGAAACCGATTTTAACCTACTCTCTATTTCGTCCGGAGTCAGGCAGTATTCTTTTTGTTTACCTAAAACAGTCATGGTTATCGGTTCTCTCTAAGGCCTATATATCTGACGGTCCGAAAGGCCCGAATATAAAGCAAAAAGTCTAGAAGATATAAATTCTATTAGGATCTTGCAAAAAAGGAAGGATTTATGCAATCCAAAAAAAGGAGGCCAAAAAAACCCGAGAAATCACGGATTTTCCTTTGAAACAATACAGGAATCTCTATAACCTGACGAAAAATCTTCGAAAAGCAGAGAATGATGAGAAACAAATTTTTTACTAGCCTACTCTTTCTCTCCCTGGTCCTAAACGTTTCCGTTTGGGCCGAAACGGGGGCTTCCCCTCAAACGAACAGCTTAGCTCAATCCGAAACGGATGCTGGTCATGGGGAACATGGGACCGGAAACGGGCACCAAGAGACCGCATCAGCTCACGGTGAGGCAGGTGATGATCTTCCTCTTTGGTCGGTCATACCTTTCGTTCTAATCCTACTCAGTATTGCGCTTCTGCCTCTGATCTCTCATACAACTGAGCATTGGTGGGAGAACAATAATAACAAACTTCTTCTTTCCTTAGCTCTTGGAGGAGTTTCTTTCGGGATCTTAATGGCACATAGCTGGGGTGGAAAAATTTTCCACACTATGGTATTCGATTATATTCCGTTTATCATTCTACTTGCTGCATTATTCTATATTTCCGGCGGTATCGTTTTGAATGGCGATATAGAAGCTACTCCTGTGAATAACACTATCTTCTTGGTTGTGGGAACTTTCCTAGCTTCTTTTATCGGAACGACCGGAGCTTCTATGCTACTGATCCGACCTCTACTCAAGACTAACTCCGAAAGAAAACATGTGGTCCATACGGTGATCTTCTTTATTTTCTTAGTTTCTAATATTGGCGGTTCCTTAACTCCTCTCGGAGATCCTCCTTTGTTCTTGGGTTATCTGCAAGGAGTTCCGTTTGTTTGGACATTTAAACTATTCCCTCAAATGATCATCGCTTCCGGGATCTTACTCGTGGTTTATTTTATCTGGGATACGATCATGCACGGAAAAGAAACCAAAAAGGATATCCGTTACGATCATTCTCATAGACAACCAATCGGTTTAGAAGGTCAGGTAAACCTGATCTGGCTTTTGGGAGTGATTCTCTCGGTGGCTTTCTTAAACCAAAACTATATTCCTGCAATTGCAGAATATCCTTTTCTTGGATTCATCAGAGAAGCGGTTCTAGTCGGTTTGATCGCTCTGTCTAAAGTCACTTCCGATCCTAAACTGAGAGAAAAGAACAAGTTCACCTTAGGTCCTATCCAAGAGGTGGCTTACCTTTTCATCGGTATCTTCTTAACCATGATCCCTGCATTATTACTTCTGGAACATCATGGAAAAGAATTGGGAATCACGGAAAGATGGCAGTTCTTCTGGGTAACCGGTGGATTCTCAGGAGTTCTGGACAATGCTCCTACTTACTTGACCTTCTTATCCTTGGCTAAAGGACTATTAGGATATTCTAATGTAACTCAGATCTTAGCGGATCCAGTGGGAGAAGAATTACTAAAAGCGATTTCTGTGGGTGCAGTATTTATGGGTGCATTGACCTATATAGGTAACGCACCTAACTTTATGGTAAAATCCGTGGCAGAAGAGAATAAGATTAAAATGCCAAGTTTCGGAGGAT
This sequence comes from Leptospira johnsonii, assembly GCF_003112675.1. NCBI lineage: Bacteria > Pseudomonadati > Spirochaetota > Leptospiria > Leptospirales > Leptospiraceae > Leptospira > Leptospira johnsonii. The sequence continues at coordinate 166,394 of NZ_BFAY01000008.1, forward strand.
ACGTAGTGTATTCCTTCCTACTTTTGGTACCTACCTTCATACTTTTGACCTGGATCTTCTTTATCTAAAAGGTCCTCTCTTTCTCCGCTTCAGTCTGGAGCGGAGAATTCTACTCCTCTTTTATCGGAACAAACACAACTGAATGGATTGTTTTGGCTCCAAGAGTTCCTTCTTCTGTTAGTCTTTGTGTGTACATCACTTCTGCCTTTGTTTCCCGAGCAGGTTTGTACATGATAATTTGGTTCACATAGTCGAATACCGAAATGGAATAATCGATCACAGTCAAAGCAGCCTGCAACGGAAGAAACCGGGATCTACTCAATGGTTTCATCTCTGTCTCTTTGGGAAGAGCCAGCCATTTGTACATTCTTGCGGACCTTCCTATACTTTTTACATTCTCCCATTCCAGTTTTGTTTCCGGAAAAGAAGCCTGGACCTGTCTGAAATTCACTCGAACAGGAAGTCCCTTCTCCTTGGATTCTCTGAGTGCGGTGGACAATTGCAGATCGAATGTGTCCTCATCCAAATATTCTATTTCGTTGCAGGAAGAAAATACGGTCTCACAGATATCTCCGTATCTTTTATGAACGAAGAAGATCAGATTGATCTTTCCGCTACCCGGATGATAGAGAACTTTCGCGTTATAATCTCCGGTCCTCTTGAAATACACATATCTGTAAATTCTCCTCACCAAGCCCCAGCCGATCAAACCTACGTCTTTTAAAATAGGAGGGTCTGCGATCTCCAATCCTCGGATGGCAATATGGAGTTTTTCGATGGCGACTCTTCCATCTCTTTTAGAAATTTCTAATAGAAAGTCCCTAAGATCGTCCAGTTCGTCGTCTGCAAGTTTGAGATTTTTTCCGGAAAGATCTACTAGGACTTTTCCAGCATTCTCTTCCAAAAGTTTTCTTACTTCCGATTTTCCACCTTTGGAATTCAATTCATCCAAAGTATAACGAATACAATCCTCTTCATGACAAGAGATCTGCTCTTCGTATCGATCTATACCGAAATAGCCTGTGGAAGGATCGGGCGCTTCCGAAAACAGAAGGCCCGGAGTAAGAAATAAATTTAGGACTAAAAGTTTAGCTAGCTTCGTCCGTATATTCCATGACCAGATACATGAGAGTTTCAGTATCCGTTGGATTGATGTATTCGTGGGGAACGTCCGCTCTAAAATATACGGAATCCTTTGCATCCAGTTCTACCACCTTGTCCCCCACACGGAGGCGCAATTTTCCTTGGACCACGACTAGGTTCTCAGTCGTTCCGGCTTTATGTGCCTCTGCAACTTCGATACCGCCCGGTTTCAGGACCAATTCGTAAAATTCTACCCTTCTGCCTCCGATAAACGGAAACAAGGCACGACTAGAATATACCTTGGAGCTGGAATATAAGACTTTTGTATTCTCGGCTTTTAAAAGAAAAACTCCCTCTGTTCCCTTCTCTTTTAGAAGTTCACTGAAAGGAACGTTAAGACCGGTTGCGATCTTCCATAGTACCGCGATTGTAGGAACACTTTTACCTTGCTCTATTTGAGAAAGCATGGCCCGGCTTACCCCGCATCGGGATGCCAATTTGTCTAATGAAAGTCCTTTAGTATGGCGAATTAATTTTAGGTTTTCTTTAACGACTTCTGTTATATGTTCGCTGGAGATGAGTTCTCTCCCATCCAGTTCTTCGGCGTCGGCCTGTTTCATTCCTAATTCGTCCAATATAACGGAAGATGTGTCAATCCAATTTCAATCCTTTCAAAACAAGAGACTCAAATTAGAGAAGATACTACAGGAGAATATATGAGGGAAACTAAGCCTAAATTCCAGGCTCCTGAGCTTCCTATTCGAAAATGGTATGAGAAGGGGTTCCTACTAGCTGTCGAAAAACCGGCCGGGATCCCGGTCCATGCTACTTTCGACCCGAACCGTCCCAACCTGGAAGATCTTGTCCGGCAACAGGAGAAGGAACCTGAATTGAGACTGCTCCATAGACTGGACAAGGACACAAGCGGCATCCTCCTATTTTGTAAAGAGCCGTCCAAGAACAAAGAAGCAGATTCAATCTTAGCAGATTCAGAAAAAACCTATCTGGCAGTTTCCGCTGGAATTCCATCAGAGAAAGAATTCAGAGTAGAATGTTTTTTAAAAGATGGAAAAGGAAAGGTAAGCTCTGTTCGTTCCGGTGGGAAAAAAGCGATCACAGATTTTACAGTCCTTTCCTATTCAAAGGAGAAAAATCTCTCTTTGATTGCCGCAAAATTAGTTACGGGAAGAAGGCACCAGATCCGATTTCATCTTTCTTCTATTGGAACTCCTATCTTGGGAGACGAAACCTACGGCGGATCTCTTTCTAAAAGTTTAGTTCCGAAACCAAAACGATTTTTATTACATTCTTATCTTCTAAAATTCAAAAACGAATTCGAAGAAGAAGTTAAAATTGTCTCCGACCCTCCTTCCGATTTTCAATCCTATTTACGCTTTTTTTCTGGTATACGATTCCCAGAGTAAGTAAGCTGGTCCTCACTTTCCGGAGGCGAAAATGAGCGAGTCCATAGCATTGATCATTGGAGGGTCAGGAGCGGCAGGCCATAGCGCCATCCAAGCGATCCGAGAACATTCTTCCAAAACGGGACAAAAATGGAAAATCTACTCCACTACCTCGGGAGAATCCCAGGTAGAAGGATCCGACAAAACTATCCCACTCATAAAGTTAGAAGAACCGGAAGAAGCAGTTTCAAATATTCAAAAATTCTTAAGTAAAGAAAACGCTAAAGTAGATGTTCTGATTTATACTCCGGCTCGTGGAAATTTAGGTTATCCTGTATCCGAAACACCTGACGAGGACATTATCAATGCTGCAAAATACTGCTTAGATCCTATGTTAGACCTGGAGAAAAAATTAAATCCAAGGATCACAGTTGGATACTCTGCTTATTATTATCTCCCTCACCTACTTACCTTCTACGGTTCTTTGGCATTTATTAAAAAGAAAATGGAAGAGTGGGCGGTCCAAAAACCTGAATCCAGAAAGATCATCCGCGCAGGTACTTTTTTCAGCCAAAGTGTAAGAGGGATCACGATCATATTGCAAAGACTTGCAAAATCTTCTCCTCATCCGGACTTACAAAAACTCATGGAAGAACAAAAAGCCTCCGGCAAAAAATTCGGGGACTTCTTCTTAGATTATATCCAACAGAAGGAAAATGAAAGTTTCGGAAAAAACTTTCCGTCCATTCCATATAGGATTACCGAACCGAAGGACCTAAAAACTGCCTTACTTAAAATTTTAGAAGGAGAGAAGTCTCCAATCGTTTCCTTAGTAGGCGATTGGCTCTGGACAGAGGATAAACTTCCGGCAATGCCTGAGTATTTAAAGAAACGTTAAGGTTTCGGGATCGTCTTCCAATCCGCAACGCTTTGGATGAGGGTTCCGTTAGGTGGGATCTTCTTCTTGCCCCTATCCAAAAATATTCCTTTGGATCTTACATGAGAAAGCATTGGGAAATCATTTTCCGAATCCCCGAAAGCAATATCATAACCTTGATTTCCATTGGCAAGATTGACTAATTCTACTTTTCCGATCCCGTAAGTGAAAGGTTCTATCAGCTCGTGGCTTAAGGTCCCATTCTTTTCGAGCAGCCTCATGCCGAGTACATTCTGTTTTGGAATTCCCCAGAGTTCTGAGACCATTTGGATCACAGGTTCAGGAGAAGCAGTAACGATCCAAATTTTGGTCCCCGTCTTCTCCAGTTCTTTTACAAGTTCCGACATGGGATAAAATGCTTGGACTGCTTGGGGACTTGTATCCTTTTGGTGCCTTTCCCAAACAATACTTGCAGTAGTCTGCAATTCTTTGGTGGTTCTGCCGGAAAAGATCCATGTGGACCATCTATACCCTGCTTCTAGGCCTTCTTTCTCTATCTTGGATTCATAATATTTCCAGACCTCGTCCATAAAGGATTGAGTGTCCGTCTTACGTAAGGTTTCCATTTTTTCGGACACTACAGGCTCCGGGAAAAAAGGAGAAAGTGAATGGATCCAAGGAACTCCCGCTTTCAGAAGTTCACACATGACTTCTTCTCCGAAATCGCCTCGGACAAGAGTATTATCAAAATCGAATATAGCTGTTTGGAATTTCCGACCAGTCAGATTCTCTTCTAAATAGGAAAAGATTTCGGAAGACCAGTCGGAATTAGAGAACAATGGAATTATTGTTGGATGGTTTCTTTTGCGATCGCAACTTGGGACTCTTTATCCGCTAAGAAAGGAGGAAGATAATGTTCTGGGTTTAATACCACGTTTTGGTAACGGACTTCGAAGTGAACATGAGGTCCGGTCGTATGTCCTGTGTTCCCGGAAAGTGCAAGCACCTGTCCTTTTTTAACCTTGTCTCCCTGCTTTACGAAAAGAAGAGAATTATGAGCGTATAATGTTTGGATTCCGTTGATCTGAGGATGAGTAAGAACTACTCTAAGTCCGTATCCGCCGTCTCTTTTGGAATCGGTAACAACTCCATCGGCCGCAGCGATCACTACGGATCCGTTCGGACAAGCGATGTCTACACCTGCATGCAAAGCGTTCCAACGTCTTCCCAATCTGGAAGTAACTCTGGAATATTTGAAGCTTAAAGGCCAGATCAATTCTCTTGCATCTGAGGTGAAAATCTCTCTTCCTTTGTCCTCTAATAGAAGATTGCGCGTATAATTTGAGTTATAAGGGAAGAATACCGGCTCAGAATTTTGGATCTTTCCGCTGTCGTGGATCCCGTTTAGAAGGCGAACTTCTCTTTCAGAAGTTCCGAATTTGTGGTATAGATCCTCTAAGGATTCTTTTACTTTTCCCGGAACGATCCAGATCCCTTCTCTAGATTGATAGGTTTGGATGAATTGGTTATCTACCTTTACTTCTTCCAAATATGTATTTGCGAAAGATTTCCAGGAAAGGAAGACTAGGGCAGATGCTCCTACTATAGAAAGAATAGTTTTTCTTTTCATTTGGTTCTTTCCTTTTTGCGCCGCCAAAAATTCTCTTAAAAAACGGGTCTTGCTTTTAAGATCGGCGGTAAATTTCCGAAAGTTCAACCTATCCTCCTGGTCCATAATCTCGGGACAAGGATTTTTCTCCATCCAAATCCAGAGGAATTAACGATATCGAACGAATCCGACCGAATCCTAATGAAATTAATTATTTTAATCTTAATTATATCGATTTTTATCATATTTTAGTGAATTTTATGCATTTTTACGAGGAACTATAGGTATAGTCCCGAAAAAATGCAAACTTACTGAAAAGTTTTCAGAAATTCGGGGAAACATTCGTCGTGGTTTTAACCCGAAACCTGGATAGAATAGACATAAGGCTAGGCACTCAAAGGGCAGATTTTGTGCGGGTTTTCAAGGTTTTTCGTTCTGGGAACATTAGGTTCTTAAAGGAAGAAGAGAAGTTCACGCAAAGCCGCGGAGTTTAAAAGAGATTATAAGAATTTTGAAGCCTTACCTTCTTATCTTTGCGCCTTGGCGTGAAAAAAAACCAATCCTTATTTCGAAATCCTATCCGAGGATCCTTTCTTTCAGTTCTGGAGTGGGCATTCTGCAAGATTCTCTTTTTCCAAAGAGTTTATATCTGTTTTTTGCGATCAGGTCATATAGTATATCACGGATAGGCCTTGGGATAATATAACTTAGTTTCAGGATTTTCCAGAAGCCACCTAGTTTGCCGCAGATTTCCAGGATAGCATTAGATTTGATATGAATTTCGGCTCCATCCCAAAAAAGGATGCTATCTATTCCTTGGATCTTTTCCTCCAAGCCTCGGGACTGGATTAGTTTTTTTGCATATTCAGATTGCAAGCTGGCAAATTTTAATATCTTACGTTTGTCCAGATCCAAAAGTACATTCACTGCACCGTTGCATAGATTGCATACTCCATCAAATAGTACGATCGGTTCTGTAAATTCTGTCAAAATCCACCTTCTTCTTTTTATTTAGACAGCGTAGAAGTCTTGTTATTCAAATAAAACCCTTACCTCAGTTCTTTTTGAAACCAGATAAAGCAGATTTCAATTTTTCATACCAGGCACCTTTCTTTTTCAAGAAAATTGCAGGAGAGCCAAGTGGGGCTGGTGTTTCTATCCAAACTCCTCCCTGGAAAGTTTTACCTGTCCATACATGTTCCCACTCTCCCTTAGGTAGATATCCTTTTACTGTATCTTCTCCTTTTTCTAAGACTGGAATGACGAGTAGATCCTCTCCAAGTAAAAATTGGTTTTGTAAGTCTCTTGTATTACCATCTTCCGGATAAGAAAGATAGAGCGGTCGTAGCAGTGGAAGTCCTAATTCGGAAGCTTCTTTATTTAGAAATTTAAAATATTCTTTTAATGCAAGATGCATCTGCCCGTATCTTGCAAATTCTTTTATCGTATAGGAATCTGAGTATGGTTGGTGATTTTTTGCAGGCCGGTTCCCTTCGTGAGTCCTAAAAATTGGAGTGAATACATTCAATTCCGCCCAACGTAGAAACAATTCCTTGGATCTAAAATAATCTTTGATCGGACTTGGGATCGTGGTATATCCGCCTATATCGCTATGATTTAAACTGAGTCCAGACATCCCTCCGCTTAATATTCCGATCAAAGAAGATACGATCCCATCATGTCTTCCCCAACTTACCATCTGGTCGCCTGCCCAAAAGGATGTGGAATATTTATTGGAATAACTGTAACCTGCTCTCGTAAAAAATACGATCTGTCCTTCTTTTCCTGCTTCTTGGATGGCCTCTCTGTTTAGTTTTGCCCATTCTACGGGATAACGGTTATGGTAAATCTCTGCGGATTCTTTAGAGAACAATACAGCGTCCGTTGGCAACCATTCTCCAAAATCGGCCATCCAACCGGAGAGTCCGTTACCTATCAGATTTTGTTTGATGATATTTTTGATCCAAGTCTGAGTTCTCGGATTTGTAAGATCAAGTAGTCCGGCAGGAAATCCTGCGGTTTGTACTATATAATCTTTTCCTTCTTTATCTTTTACCAAATAATGATTTTTGACCGCTTCTTCGAATAAAGGACCTTCAGTAGCGAGCATAGGATTGATATATCCTAAAACATGAATATTCTTTTGGTTTAATTCTTTTACAAAGTTTTTGAAATCCGGGTAACGATCCTCGTCCGGAAACCATTTCCACCAGAGCTGGGAACCGAATACTGTTTTTCTTTGTCCCACCCAGTCTTGGATCCAAAGAGCGCTGATCGGATTTCCGGCAAGTTTTGCTTCTTCTATCTTTTCCAAAACGATCGATTTTCCGCCTTGGATCCCAAACCAGGTTCCATATGCCCAATCAGGTAAATTGGGGAATTTTCCCGTATGAGAAGTGTATAATTTCAGGATTTCTTTAGGACTTGCAGCCTTCCAAGATTTAACGTTAAGTCCTCTTTCTCTGAACTCTATGGAAATTTCGGAATCTTCTTCGAAATCGAAAACGGAATAAGAACTATTCTCGAAGAAGAATGCTCTGTTGCGAGACGTGAGAAAAAATGGAATAGGTGTATAAGTGCTATATTCGTTTCCCCCCGCACCTTCCAATAATTCCGCTCCCCAGGTAATCGGTTGGTCTCCCCTTCCCACTCCCTGTTCTTCAGAGAACAAGAATGGTTTTTTTCCTTTTAGATTCAGGTGGGAGAATTGTTCTCCGAGTCCGTAAATACTTTCTGATTCGTCCGATTTGAATTTGATATATGTGCGGTTCAATTCCGGATTTGTAATTTCTACCTTCCAGTCTAATCCCGAATTGGATGAAGAAACAAATCGGATCGTATATTCTGTTTCACAATTTTTTCCTGTGAGTTTTCCTTTAACGAGCAACTCACCGGATCCTAATCCAAGACTTTCAATCGTTTGGGATCCGCATTCTAATAGGATTTTGTCTTTGATCTTGAAAGTTGCCTTTCTATAATTTACGATCTGTTCTCCTTTTGCGGAGGAAAGAAATGGATTTTGGAAGGAAAATTCTAATATTCTGCCTTTAGATGTGATGAACGAGAGTTCAGTCGGCAGGAGCACCGCTTTGACCCCGTTTCCAAGATTGAATTCCTGAGGAGGAATAGAAAACGGAGAGATCTTTTCAAACCTGGATCCGCAATTTAATAAAAATGTAAATAGTACGCCGGTAATAAAAAAGAACCTCATCGTTATTCCTCTTAGAAACTAACGAGAGGTTCTTTTAAAAGCTTAAGAAGTCTTTCTTTTTTTAACTTTTTCTGTCGATTCCACCCACTCTTGGGGCAGAAGCTCCTGCACTAGCCTGGCCATATATATTCGCGGCTTGTTTAGGTAGATTGGATTTTCTCCATTCGAACCAAGAGCCAACATACACGTTCACATCGTTGTATCCTACTTCTTTGAGCATCATAGCAAGCAAGGAGGATCTTGCTCCGTTATAATCATAGATAACTGTGGTCCTTTCCGGCATGAAAGGGAAACCTCTTAACTTTTTATTGAAGAAGGTTTTATCCACGAGCTCACCGCTTGCGTCATACAACATTCTCCAATCCCAGAGGAACGCGCCTGGCAATCTTCCGCATAGACTTCCCGGCTCGGGAGCAGTCAAACGAGGAAGTTTTCCATCATATTCTTCCGGTGTGCGAGTGTCGAAAATTTGGAGTCTAGTTAAGTTCTTTTCTAAGAATGCTTTGTCTATCACTCCTTCTAACTTGCGGATCTTGGAAGCAGGGCCGCAATCCAGTTCTTTGGAACCTTTTTCTTTGGCTCCATCTACTGGCCAGCGTTGTCCGATCAAGAATGCATTTTGAAAACCTGCTGCTCTTAAAAGGAAAACGAGTCTGGATGCGAACATCCCCATTCCCTCGTCAAAGACCAGTATCCTGGACTTCTCTTCTTTTTTAGCGAGAGCAAGTATCTCCTCGATCGGACCCAATAATTTTTTGGAAGAGTCCGGATCGGAAGCAAAAGCCTTTTTGACAAATGGAAAATAATACGCACCCTTTAAGGTGGATTCCTGATATTGTGCTTGGGAGCGACAATCGATGAATAAGTCCTGCTTTTCGTTCAGGTCGGTTTTAAGGAAACTCCAGTGAGACAAGATGAATACCGTTATATTTTTTACTCTTAGTTTTAACCATATTCCAGAGTCCCGTTTCAGAGTTTAACTTTTTTTTGGTATTCCTGGAATTTCGGGACATAATCCTAAGAATTCTACGGAAATTCCTCTTCTATTTTAAGATCTGTAAAATCCGCTTTTTCCCGAACCGATAATAATTAGGAATGTTTTCCTCGATGCAGAATATTTTCCATTTAAGAACGAAAAGACTCCTTCTTTCTTTTACAAGCCTGGGAGTTTTATTATTTTTTTCCGTTTTTATTCCGGAATCAGTAAGTTTCGCAGAAGAACCGCAAACCCAAAAGGCAAATTCCAGGATCGGAGACTTTGCTGAGAAAGAATTTCAGGAAGGCTACCGAAAATATTCCAAAGAGAAGGATGCAAGACCCCTGAAAGAATGGTTCAAACAACATGGAACCGTTCATTTCGGTGAATGTAAGTTTAGATCTCTTCCTGAAACCGAGGAAATACAGTATCTTGCCCTGGACTGTCCCGGAAAAAAACTAAACGGTTTCTTTTATTCGGGAGAAGAAAGATTACGTTCGCCGGAAAGAATAGATTCTTTCAAAGTGAAGGGTCCGGTTAAGTTGGGTAAAGCTGTTTATTGGGAACTTGAATTTTCCGCAGAAAATTTAAAAGCTGCAAGTTCCAAACCGATTCCAGGCGGGAAATCCAATCCGGAAACGAAACTTGTAGAAAAAGCTTCCACTGTGAATTTTGGTCTGCAATATTTTTTAAGCATCGCAAAACATCCGATAGATCGTCCCACTCCCAAAGGAAAAGAGATCTTCTTTGATTCTTCCTGCCCTCTTCTTTACTTAGGAAAGGATGCGGATTTTTATTGGGACAAATCTTTGTATTATTCTTTCCAGGCCAGTTGTTTGCCGGATTCTCCTTATTCCTGGATCAGGATCAAAGCGGATCTGAGCGGAAATGTTTTAGTCGATAACCAACCCACAGAAGAACTCCAAGAAGGAGCACGTTATCTGGCAAAATTGAAATTAGAATCGGTAGAAAAGGATAAAATCGTATGGTCCGACGCGGAGTTGTTTCATGAATAAGTTTTGGATACTTCTCGCGGGTGCGGTCCTACTCTTTAATATTCCTGTTTTCTCTCAAACGAACGGGAACTCAGATCTTAAGACATTATTGAACGGTGTGGTCATTGTCAGAAGCGATATTTATCCGGATGCAACCGATCCACTGGAATTCGGGGACCAGGATCTTTCTCGAGATGTAGGTTCCGGATTCATTATTGCAGGAAATAGAATATTAACAAACGCTCATGTGATCTCCGAATCCAAGTATCTGAAGGTAAAACGTTTTAATAGTAGTAAATATTATAATGCAAAAGTGGAATTTATAGGTTTCGACTGCGACCTGGCTTTGATCTCTGTAGAAGACGAGGAATTCTTTTCGGGTGTAGAACCTCTGGAGATCACAGAAGAATCCCCTTCTCTCGGAAGTAATCTGTTAATGTTGGGTTATCCTGAAGGTGTGGAAAATCTCACTTTGGAAAATGGCCTGGTCAATCGTGTGGAAAGATTGAGATATTCTTTTACAGGTTTAGATTACAGAAAAGTAATTCGTGTAGGTGCCAATATTCTTCCCGGATATTCGGGAGGTCCTGCTATCCAAAACGGAAAAGTGGCAGGGATTATTTTCGAGGTCAGCCAGGTCCAAGGAAACACAGCATATCTTATTCCACCTGAAGTGGTACAACATTTCTTAAAAGATATCCAAGACGGGCAATACGACGGGTTTCCATTCGTAGGCTTTACTTTCCAAAATGGAAACTCCGAGTCCGTGAAAAAGTATTTGGGAGTTCCTCAAAATCTGCAAGGCGTGCTTGTGAATAAGGTATATCCGAATTCTTCATTTTCGGACGTTTTGCAAACCGATGATTTTTTGTATAAGGTAGACGAGGCTTATCTGAATAACGAAGGTGGACTTCTGGAATTTACAGGAAGAACGATCGTAGATCTGATCGAGCCAGGTTTTGTAGGCCAAAAACTCACTTTGTATTTTTATAGAAACGGTAAAAACTTTAAGATCCAAGCAGAGTTAAAAAAGACAGATTCCCTGGAATTATATAGAGATCGTCAGATCCGAAGCTTTTTAGGTGCCGGGCTTTTATTCCAACCCGTAAACCGTGCTTTATTCGGTAAAGAGAGCCAAAGAGTGGAAACTGCTCTCAGATACCATTACAGTTATTTTATACAGGACGATCTTTTCAAATTTACGGAAAGAGATCTGATATTGACTACGATCTTTCCGGATCCTCTCAACTCTAAATATCTAAATTATCGTTTCAAAATATTAGAATCCATTAATGGAAAGACCCCGGCCAATATCGCAGAATTTAAGGATTATTGGAAAAAATTCTCCAACGGGACCTTAGTTTTAAAATTCAGAGGTGTAGGACTTCCCTTGGTTTTAGATGCCAAAACAGTTAGGACCATAGATCTAAGGGTCAGAAAAAGATTCGATATCAAGTCCGACGAATCCAAGGAGGGAAAATGAGATCTAATAAAATAATATTTCTCCTAATCTTCTCACTTTTAGGGTTTTTAGATCAGGCAGAAGCAAAAGCGGATTCAGAATTTTCACTTCTCGTCCATTTTAGAAAATACTCTCATCATAATCCTTTCCAAAAAGGAACTCCTTACCAGAAAAAAGTACCGGCAATTCGTTTGGATGAAAGAACCGCACTTGCACTTTTAAAACCGGGAGAAGTTCCGTTATTCGCAGAGATCCATCCCGAAGAATCCGCAGGAAGAAAAGCATATTTCCAAAAAGTGGATTTGGATACAGGAATAGGCATCGTTCTTCTTCCTGAAAATTTCGGAAGATCCAAAAAGGTCTCCCCTATCGCACTCTTGGAAGAAAGTCCCAGGACCCAAGGAGCATGCTCAGCCTTCTTCACAAATTTTGAATGGGGAAGTTTAGAGTTTTCTAAATCGATTTTACCTCTGTCTAAACTTGCCAGAAAGGAAAACCAAGACGGGACCCGGAGTTTTCTTTTTTCAGGAAAAAAAGTCTGCGGCTTTACGGATGGGACTTGGAACGCAGGTGCGGAACTTCTTCGTAGATTTTATCAAAGTAGATTTTCTTCCCTTTCTCCTTTTCCTCACCCAGGTTTTTATGCGGAAGGTTCCTTAACTCCTGCGGAAGAAGATTATTATTTTCCGAAAGGTAGTGTAGGCGCAGTGGTCTCCGAAGTCCTTCCTGGGATCGGCCCAATGCACAATCTGTTTCCAGGTGACGCGGTTCTTTCCGTGAATGGAATTCCGGTTGCTTCTAAACAAAAACAGGTCTTGTATGATATCCTACTCAGTAAAGGTGGGTCTTATCTGAATTCCGGAGAATGGGTCAGTCTTTCACTGTATCGTGACGGTAGAAAAAGAGAGATACGCTACCAGCTAAGACCGTATAACGAGGATTCTTTTTTGATCCCGGAGAGTTCAGATAAGATCGCTCCTAAATATCTGATCGCGGGCGGATTACTTTTTACGGAACTCACTCACACTTATCTGAAAGAATACGGAGAAAAATACAAATCCTCCAGCGACAGAAAGTTAGTATACTTAGCTGAGAGTTATTCTAAAAAACTCCATCCGGAAAGAAGCCGTATCGTATTACTATCCAGAGCCTTCCCTGACGAAAAGAACAGGGCCTATCAGGAATTCCAAGATTTGATCTTAGAATCCGTGAACGACAAGATCGTGGATTCTGTAGAAGGTTTGAAAGCAGCCATTTCTGAAAATAAGGACGAATTTTTGATCTTTCGGTTTTCAGGAAATAAATTGGCGGTTTTTGATAAGTCAGAGTTAAAAAGTTTGGATGAAAGGATAAAATCCTTATATTCTCTTGATACTCTAGACAATATCCGCTGACAAAATTCTTGACTAGAATACCTTTCCGGTGTTTTCTTTTGTTTTCCGAATAACACCCTCAAGCATTCGGAAGTTCTGAATTAGGAATTTATTATGAAAATCCTTTTCGTTGATGACGAAGAAGTTATCCGAGATCTGTTCCAGGAAATTTTCGGCAGCGAGTACGAACTCGTTTTGGCCGGAACCGCGGAACAGGGCTTAAGCTTAGCCGAGTCGGAAACATTCGATCTGATCATCACCGATATTCGCCTTCCAAGGATGAACGGTATAGAGTTCATCACTAAATTAAGGGAGAAGGGAGTGGATACTCCTTTTATAGTCATCACAGGAAATCAGGACATCCAGATCTCTATCAACGCTCTCCGATTGGGAGCTGTGGATTTTTTCCTAAAACCTTTTCGGATGGAAGCGATCCGTTACTCTCTCTTAAGATTTAAAAATCTATTTTATGCGGGCAAAGACCTTGTGGACAAAAGAATGTTCCAGGTCCGGGAATCCAGACAGAAGTTCGCACTTCTACCTAGGCTTGGAAATTTGAATCAGTATGTCCATTTGATACTGAAGTCTCTGGCCCATCTTCCCAATCTGAATAACGAGGACCAACTCTCATTAAAAGTTGCATTATATGAATTGATAGGCAACGCTATAGAACATGGTTGTGCTCATATCAATTATCACCAAAAACAAGAGTTGATGTTCCAGGAGAACGATTACTTCTCCTATGTGGACAAGATCTGCGAATCCAAGGAAGAATGGATCCAGGTGGAAGTAGACTATGACGATACAAGAGTAACCGTTATCCTAGAAGACGGAGGAGACGGTTTTGATCCTGCAAGAGTCCCAGATCCAGTGCAAGATCCAAATGCAAGCCAACTTTCAGGCAGAGGGATCTTTTTAGTTCGTATGAATGTGGATTCTCTTTCTTATAATGACAAGGGAAACCAAGTCACTTTCGTAAAGAAGCTCCAAAAAGCGGAAGTAAAACAGAAACAGGCTTAAGCAGTCCATCCATCGGAAAAATAGAATATTCTAAAATCAGAATATTCTTCTCTTATTTTGCCGAAGGTTTGTAATACGCTAAAAAATAACCGCTGAGTAAAAACCAGGAAGGGATCTGTCCCAAGAAGAACGCTCCAGCTGCTCCCATGGTCCCATATTCCGGGATCAGAAGATTATCCAAAACTAATCCGAAGATCAATCTCACCAAAGCAAGTATCGCAAGTAACCTAGGTTGGCCCAAGGCGAATAAAGCCATTCCGAGCGGAGAGAATACCAATTGGAATAGATAATTCGGATACAATAACTGGAATACAGGAACAGACTCGGGATATTTTCCGGAAAATAATGCGGAGAAGACCCAATCTCCTAATAGCACCCAAGGCCCCAATGCCAATGCAAATACGACTGCCACTAAGATGGATTTGCCCAAGTAACTAGTGAATTCCTTATTCTCCGTAAGCCTGGAAAGTTTAGGATAAATCATTGAATTCAAAACGGAAAATAAGATCACAAATCCGCTAAAAGGTTGTAATGCCACTCCGTAAGCCGCTACCGCCTCGTTAGAATGGTATTTGTTCAGGAAAAATAACTCCATTCTATCCGATACGATCGCAAATAAAGAGGCCAAAAACGCATAACGGTTGAAGGAGATGAGTTCTCTGGTTTGTTGCCTGACTTCTTCCTTATCGCCTGCCCAATTTAGTTTTCCTCTCGGGAATAATAGAAAGAATAACACAATTGTAAAAACAGGAGCTACGGAGAAGATCCCGAGTATATCCAAATGTCCTAGTGCATGGTCCGAAAATTGATCTGCTAAATACAGGATCAAAATACGGATCAGATTTGGAAGAGGATACCAAATGGAAAGTGCATGGTATTGTCCGAAAGAAACAAAAATACTTTCGAAATAAGAATTAAAAGAAAGCACGAAGCTACCGAATACGAGAAGAAATGCGGCCAGTGCATTCTCCTTTAAAAAGTAAACGGCAACGCCTGTAACAAGCACCAAAAGAAATAATGCAGCCCATTTGACCCAAAGAGAAGATGCAAGAAGCACTCCAATCTTTCTTTTGTCTTCGGTCATGGGAGAAAGAAATCTCACTAATGCGGTGGGCAATCCGAATTCTGCCACCGCTAAAAGTATGGGTAAAAAACCTGAATAGTATTGGAAGATACCGTTCTCGTTCTTACTTAAGATACGAACAGAATAGACCATGAAGATAAAATTCAGTAGGGACGCGACTACCTTGGAAAACCCTACTGAAAAGAAGCTGCGTATGAATCCGGAGGTCCGTAATCTTCCGAAACTTTCGGAAATGAACTGTAAGGAGGATCCAAGGCGAAGCATGAAGTTAAGTCAGATAAATGCCTCCGCGTATCCTTTTCAGAAGAATGGGAGCGAGATGGCCAATATAGTAACACACGATCCCATACTTAAAGTATCTGGCAACCGGATTTTCCCCCAATAGAGAGGAGAGAATTTTTCCTAGAGCCAAATAAAAGATCAAGATCCCAAGAATGATCACTCCGACTCGGATAAAAAAGCCGAGCCAAGATTCGACTGATTTCCAATCCAACCCTGCCCTCTTATTGTACAAAATCCCGATCCCAAAACCTGCGAGCGCTCCCGCAGAAGAGATCACCTGCTCCCATGATTTGTTCGTGGACTCCGGTTGACTTGGATCTTGCAAAAGTATGCTAGGAACTGTAAGAGCTAAAATGAAAAGTACGAGTGACTTCAGTCGTTTTTGGTCTGGAGTTTCTCCCGCAAAATTTGGTTCTAAAATTCCCGGATCTTTTGAGAACAAAAACTCTAGTCCGAATAATATGAGTATTCCTAAAGTAAATCCTCCTAACGTATCTCCTAAAAAATGAAGTCCGGCATACATTCTAGAAATCGGCATGAATAAGATCAAAAATGCGGTGAGTATCCTTACCCAACGAATTCGTATATGCAAAAATAATGTTCCGTATAACACCACTGCAGTCTGCACATGTCCGGAAGGAAATCCGTAAGAACCCTCCATGAGTCCGAGCTCGGATGGAAAAGGTAAACCTATCGGCCTAGGCATAGTAAGAAGGGCCTTAAAAGCTCCATTCACAATTCCCGCAATAAGCAGTCCCAAAGTCATCCTGATCCCGATCTTACGATCCACACAAAGATAGATGAGAGAGACCAAAGCCATAAAAAAGAGAGAAGATCCCAAGTAATGGAACAAAACAGTAAAAGGGTCCAATACGGTTTTTAAAAAGGAAATATGAAGAGCCTCTAAAGGCGCGTTAGAGAATAAGATCTCTTTCCATAGGAAACTATCCGTCATAAAAACGAACATATAAAGATTCGGTTTTAAACGCAAAATGAATTCTTTTCCGGATTCCTCTCTTCCTTTGGTTTTTAGAACATTCGATTTTTAAAAATTGAAATTCGCCTGCTGGAATTCCAACGTAGTCGCGGTTGCCGTGTTGGAGGTCCTACACAGGATCTCCAAGCCCCTCCCCTAAAATCAAGGTTGCTAGATTCTTATTCCTGGGACATGATAGATATATAGATGCAATTTTTTGAACGATCGTTCTCCAAACGACAAAACAAACAAAGTTCGGTTAAAATTTGCCCAAGCTCGAACATTAGGAGAATATAATATGGAACCGGAAATTTATATCCCCCGTAATAAATTAAAATTTGTGACTGCGGCCTCACTTTTCGACGGCCATGACGCTTCTATCAATATCATGAGAAGAATACTTCAGTCCTCCGGAGCGGAAGTAGTTCACCTAGGTCATAATCGATCTGTCCAAGAAATCGTAGACTGTGCAATCCAAGAAGATGTACAAGGGATTGCAGTGACAAGTTACCAAGGGGGTCATGTAGAATATTTCAAATACATGATAGACCTTCTAAAAGAAAAAGGAAGTTCTCATATCAAGGTATTCGGCGGAGGCGGAGGGACAATTCTTCCTTCCGAGATCCAAGAGCTAGAAGCTTACGGAGTTTCCAGGATTTATTCTCCTGACGATGGACGTTCTTTGGGTCTCCAGGGAATGATCAACGATCTATTACAAAAATCTGATTTTATTCCTCCTCATCGATTTAATGGAAATCTGTTCTCCGAGATCCGTAAAAAAAATCCGATCGCAATCGCAGAATCCATTTCTTTAGTGGAGTCTTCTGAAAATGATCCTAAAAAGATAGATCCTGAAAAATTGGATTTTCCGATTTCCAAAAAGACGATCCCGATTTTAGGAATAACCGGAACAGGAGGAGCGGGAAAGTCCTCTCTTACAGACGAGCTTGTCAGAAGATTTATTCATGACTTCGAAGACAAAACGATAGCGATTATCTCCGTGGATCCTTCCAAAAGAAAGACGGGAGGAGCCCTCTTAGGAGATAGGATTCGTATGAACTCCATTTCTCATCCAAGAGTTTATATGAGATCTTTTGCGACTAGAGAAGCAAATATAGCATTGAACCGGAATGTCAAAAAAAGTTTGGACGTTCTCAAAAGTTCCGAATTCGATCTAGTGATTGTAGAAACCGCAGGGATAGGACAAAGTGATTCGGAGATAACGGAAGTGTCGGATCTTTCTCTTTATGTGATGACCCCGGAATTCGGAGCGGCCACACAGTTGGAAAAGATCGACATGATCGATTATGCGGATCTGATCGCAGTCAATAAGTGCGACAAAAGAGGAGCATTAGACGCAATCAGAGACGTTCAAAAACAATTCCAAAGATCCAGAAAATTATTTGACCAAACCCCGGATAAGATGCCTGTGTTTGGAACGATCGCCTCTCAATTCAACGATCCTGGAACAAACAATCTATACGTTGCATTGATCGATTCCTTAAACAAAAAATTCGGCCTGGGTTGGAAGTCCAATTTCGCCCCCAGCTCAGAGACTAGCCAAAAGATACATATCATTCCTCCAGACAGACAAAGATATCTGGCTGAGATCGCGGAGGAATGTGAGAAATACGAGAATTTCGTCAAAAAAGAATCTGAAACGGCAGAAGTATTATATAGGATCAAAGGCACAATAGACGTATTAAAAGAAAGAGGAAAGAACGTTTCCGATCTGGAAGAAGAATATTCCAAAAGAGAGGCCGGACTTCACCCCGACACGAAAAAGATCCTGAAGGAATGGGATTCCAAACTGGAAAAATATTCAGGAGAATTTTTCACTTATACGGTTCGAGATAAAGAGATCAAGATTGAGAACTTTACAAAATCTTTAAGTAATCTAAATATCCCAAAAGTTTCCGTTCCAAAATTCCGCAACTGGGGAGAGATCGTAAAATGGTCCTATACGGAAAATTTTCCGGGCGAATTCCCTTTCGCTGCGGGAGTATTCCCTTTTAAAAGAACAGGAGAAGATCCTACACGTATGTTCGCAGGAGAAGGCGGGCCGGAAAGAACAAACGCAAGATTCCATTATGTTAGCCATGGAATGCCTGCTCATCGATTGAGTACTGCATTCGACTCGGTCACTCTGTATGGAGAAGATCCTGGGCTTCGTCCTGATATTTACGGCAAGATAGGGAACTCGGGAGTGAGCATCGCTACTTTAGACGATGCTAAAAAACTATATTCTGGGTTTGATCTTTGTAATCCTAGTACTTCCGTGTCCATGACGATCAACGGACCTGCACCGATGCTTCTATCCTTTTTCTTAAATACTGCGATTGACCAAACCTGCGAGAAGTATATCCGCGCAGAAGGGAAAGTAGAAGAGGCAAAATCCAAACTTGCAGAGATCTATTCTAAAAAAGGAGTTCCGATCCCGCAATACAAAGGAGAGATCCCAAAAGGAAATGATGGCCTCGGCCTTCTACTTTTAGGAACCACTGGAGATCAAATCCTTCCCAAAGAAGTTTATGAAAAGATAAAAAAGGAAACTCTTTCTTCCGTTCGTGGAACTGTGCAAGCGGATATCTTAAAAGAAGACCAGGCGCAGAACACGTGTATCTTCTCCACAGAGTTCGCGTTAAAACTTATGGGAGATATCCAGGAATATTTTATCTGGAATAAAGTCCGTAATTTTTATTCTGTTTCTATTTCCGGATATCATATCGCGGAAGCGGGAGCAAATCCGATCACTCAGGTTGCATTCACTCTTGCAAACGGATTTACGTTTGTGGAATATTATCTTTCCAGAGGGATGAAGATAGACGATTTTGCTCCGAACCTTTCCTTCTTCTTCTCAAATGGGATCGATCCTGAATATGCGGTGATCGGAAGAGTAGCACGTAAGATCTGGGCTAAAAGTATGAAATACAAGTACAACGGCTCGGAACGTTCCCAAATGTTGAAATACCATATCCAAACTTCCGGACGTTCTTTACACGCACAAGAGATTGCGTTCAACGATATAAGAACCACCTTACAAGCGTTATATGCAATTTATGATAACTGCAATAGTTTGCATACAAATGCTTATGACGAAGCGATCACTACTCCTACTGAAGAATCCGTTAGAAGAGCGATGGCAATCCAGCTCATCATCAATAGAGAATTGGGTCTTGCCAAAAACGAAAACCCTCTCCAAGGTTCTTTTATTATCGATGATCTTTCCGATCTGGTGGAAGAGGCAATCTTGTCGGAGTTCCGGCGTATCTCCGAAAGAGGTGGAGTTCTTGGTGCCATGGAAAGAATGTACCAAAGAAACAAGATCCAAGAAGAATCTTTGGAATATGAACACAGAAAACATACCGGAGAGATCCCAGTTATAGGCGTGAATACTTTCTTAGGAAAAGATGGATCTCCTACAATTCTTCCGGAAGAAGTGATCCGCTCTACAGAGGATGAGAAAAAGGCACAGATCAGAGAATTGGAAGCATTCCAATTCAGGAACCAAGAAGATTCAACTAACGCCTTAAAGGATCTGCAAACTGCCTGCCTTTCCGGAAAGAACGGATTTGAGGCCTTGGTGGAAGCCGGAAAGGTTTGTTCTTTGGGACAAATGACCCACTCTCTCTATGAGGTGGGCGGCCAATACAGAAGAAGTATGTGATCTGAATCGAGTGATACAAATCAATTTGGAGGACCTTTTTTTGTTTCCCTTAGCGTTTCAAGGTAGAAAATTTGGTCCAAGGCCATGACTTCTTCTGCAATCCAGTTTACAGAGACCCATGTATATGCGGAAAAAAAACGGTTCAGAGTCGTTTTTGTGCGGAACGTATGTTCTGTCGAAACCGAAGAAATCGGCCTGATCCTTCAAAAGATCCAAGAAATACAACCGGCCGTTGTGGAGCTGGATCTGGAAAATGTGGTCGCAATCCCTTCTCTAATCTTGAATCGGATCTTAAAACTTTTGGCTGAATTAAAATCCAAAGGAGTCCCAGTGGAAATTAAAACCAGTGAGGGACTCAAAACCGTTCTGAATCGGTTGAAAATCTCCCTGCAATGAAAGCCATTTCGATTATTCTGACCCAATGTTTCCTTTTCCAAAGTCTGGTTTTCGGAAGCGGTTGGTTCTGCGGAATGCTGGCTGGAGAGATCAAGCTTTGCCATTGTAATCACGGAAGCCAAAAAGAAAAACACTCTGATTCTGAAGACTCAAGATTCTCTTCTAAATTAGCTGATGCGGGAGAAGATCATTCTAATCAGAAGCCTTCTTCCCTGCCCGACTGCCATTCCGCTAAGTCTGGTGAGGCTCATAAATGCGCCTGTAAAAAAGCAAAAGACAAGGCTTCTTACTTGAGCGGAACCATCTGCACTCAATTTTTCACTTATTCCAAATTGGAAAACATTGCTCCTCAATCTTTGGGTTCCGAACTTTTAGGTCGGATCCAAGAAGATTCCGGGGTATTCATTTCCTTCGATCTGGAAAGACCACCTCGATTCTCCTAAACATTTTCTAAAACCTCGAACGAGGAAGCACAGGATAACTATATCCTCATGCTTATAGTCCGTCCCGGGCTTCAATAGCCTGGGACAAGCTATCATACGAAAAAAAGGAAAGCAAACAACTTTCCTTAGGAGAATATTATGAAATTATTATATAAATATATTGTCTTACTTTTATTATCCGTCTCTTTATTCAGATGCGACGGATCTTCCAATCAAAACCTGGCTCTTTTAGCCTTAGCAATTCAAAGTCCTCCTGGAATTGAATTCAAGGCAGTAGTAGGAGATAGTGACGCTAGCTGTGGAGGAGATATTTCCGGGCATGGAGATTCTCATTCCAGCTCGGTCACCATCCAACACGTAGCAGGAGTGATGCCCATAGGACTTAAGGATCTTAGGTTCTATGTTTCCGGATTCGAATTGGTAGACGAGAACGATACTATCATTACTTTAGATGTTCCTAATACAGGAGTTTGGCAGTATGGTGGAGTTGCACTTCTGGATTTCGAAAATGGAAAAGGAAGCTGTAGCGGAACTACTGAGACCAACAACTTTGTCCAAGCAACTGTCGAGAATAAAACCTATAAAACTCTTAGATTTACTTTAGGAGTTCCTGAAACGCTCAATCATATCGATTATAGTGTTGCACCTAGCCCTCTCAATGTCTCCGGACTGGCCTGGGGATGGACAATGGGTTATAGATTTTTCGTAGGAGAATTTTTGTCCAACGATCCCGCAACTGTAGGCAACGCGGCAGTTCTGCATATAGGTTCTGCCGGATGCACTGAACCTACTCCTGGAAATTATACCTGCACAAATTCAAACAGGGCCTTGATAGAACTCACCCCGGTAGATGGGTTCAATCCTTATACCCAAAAAGTGCAGTTCGATCTGAAAAAGGCGGTAACAGGCTGGGATATCAGCACCGGAAGCAAAAGTTGTCATTCCATGGGAGCTATGGATAGCAATTGTTCCGCCGTTTATCCCAATTTCGGCTTGGATTATTCAACTGGAAATGCCGGATCCACTGCTCAGACAGTTTTCGGAATCGTATCCAAGTGATGCAGAAGGTTTCGGTCCATACGGCCGAAGCCGGAGTATATTATGAATAAGACTATTATATTTTCATTAATCTCCTTTCTTCTTCTACAGTGTACACAATTGGGATTGGAGAAGGAAAAAACCTCCGGATCGGAAGGGATCCTTTTGCTCTTAGGAACCCCTTCCCCTGAAGGAACTCCTTATATCTGGGATCTTCCCACCGGATTTCCGAAACCAAAAGTCCCAAATGATAATCCTATCACAGTGGAGAAAGTTGAGCTGGGCAGATTTTTGTTCTACGACACTAGATTGTCCGAAAACGAAACCCAGTCTTGCGGGAGTTGCCATAAACAAGAGAACGCGTTTACCGACGGGCTCGCAGTTTCTGTGGGTTCCACAGGACAATCTCATCCAAGGAACGCACAACATCTTTCTAACATAGCTTATAATGTCAGACAAACTTGGGCAAATCCTCTTCTGAAAAAATTGGAAGACCAAGCCAGAGTCCCTATGTTTGGGGACAATCCGGTAGAGCTTGGAATGAAAGATAGAGAAGATCTTTTGCTGGAAAGATTGGAGAATGATCCGGATTACGTTTCTAAATTTAAGGCGGCATTTCCGAGCGACTCGAACCCTTTAAGTATATTAAACATTACAAAAGCTTTATCCAGTTTCCAAAGGACTTTTATCTCCGGAAATTCTGCATACGACAGATACCAAGCGGGAGATCTCTCCGCTCTAAGTGCTTCTGCGATACGAGGAAAGAACCTGTTCTTTGGAGAAAGAGGCGAATGTTTCCATTGTCATGGCGGTTTTAATTTTACGGATACGATCCTTCACCTAGGGACCGTTTTCGAAGAAGTTACCTTTCATAATAACGGATTGGATTCCTCCCGATTCGTAAGTCCGAACGGAGGACTGTATGAATTCACCTTCCAGGA
Organism: Leptospira johnsonii; assembly: GCF_003112675.1. Lineage (NCBI taxonomy): Bacteria > Pseudomonadati > Spirochaetota > Leptospiria > Leptospirales > Leptospiraceae > Leptospira > Leptospira johnsonii. The sequence continues at coordinate 189,230 of NZ_BFAY01000008.1, forward strand.
ATCGGATCGAGGGAAATTCAGAGCGCCTTCTCTACGTAACGTAGAACTAACCGCTCCTTATATGCATGATGGTTCTATTCCGGATCTATTGTCAGTGATCAATCATTACACAAACGGCGGAACCGGAGACGGAACTACAAATCCGAACCGAGATGTTTTTGTAAGGAGTTTTTCCTTAAGCGAATCCGAAAAACAGGATCTGGTAGAATTCCTGAAAAGTCTGACCGACACGGAATTTACTACCAACCCTAAATTTGAGGATCCATTTTGAAATTTTATAAATATATGATGAAGAATAAAATAAAATTCGAATATATCTTTCTATTCCTAATGTCTTTCCAGGCATGCGCTCAGGGAACTTTGGGAAATTCTACGGAAGAAAGATCCACGGAACTCCAGGCACTGTTCCGCATCATGGATGAAAGAAGAGCCATTATTTCTCCCTGGCTGTATTACTCGGACGACCAAGGAGATTCCGATATTGGCTCCTTCACATTGAGCGGAAGTTCTTCCTACCAGATCCAACTCACCCAAAATGAAGTTGTCTTGGAAAGTATTTCCATGCTATTCAAGGCTCCTGAAAGTTCCATTTTGGTTTCCTCTTCTTCTGCGAGTTCAAAATACCATGTATTCCATTCCGGTGGTTCGGAAACCCCTACAACCGGAACCGGTTCCTATTCTAAAAAATATGGGATCAAAGGAAGTTTTTCTCCGGGAGATATTTCTAACTCCGATTTTAATTCCTTAACAGGACCTGTAAAAAGACAGAATCTTTCCCCATTTCCTCCTGTCCCTTACGGGACCTTGGAACATATTTACGGAGAATTTTCGGACCTTCTTCTTACATTCCAAATATTTAATGGATCAACCACCAAGACGGTCCATGTAGAATTAAGGGAGGCTGAATTCCAAATAGAAGCTTCCTGCGAATTGGAAATTCCTTATAAAAAGAATGTTCCATTCTCTATAGGATTTAGGACGGACGGCTTACTCTCCCAGAGAGCAGGATCTTCTTTTTCTATCTTGGACGGGATCTTTGCGCTCTCCGGTTCAGAGATCACAATCAACGATTTTCAAAACACGAACCTTTACTCAGAAATTCTGGAGAACCTGGATACAAGCGGTCAGGTCCTGGTATTATATTCATGTTTCTAATATTACAAAAAAATTTACTTCTTACTCTCATCCGACTTCTGGCCTTTTTCTTTTTTCTTTTTTTAGGCGGAGAAATTTTCGCTCACCATGCTGGAGAAGGACAGAATATGATCTCTTCTACCCGATTCGTGGATCCTTTTACTGGAAAAAGGGAAAAACCTTCCGATTATTTTTTGATCACCCAGGATTTTCAAAAGGGTACAATCGATAATTCCAACCTTCACACTACAACAGTCTTCGGTGAATTCAATTTTGCAGGTGGAAAATTTGCCGCAAACTTCAGTGCTCCTTGGACCTACTATGAGCAGAAGGACAGAAGTGATGCTTCCCGTTACGGAAAGGCATTCGTAGGAGCTAAATGGAATCCGTTGATCGATACTGGATGGCCATTCTTCATTATTTTAGAAGGTAGGCTCGGTTTTCCCTCCGGCGGAGATACGGATAAATTTGCAGGCGGGGATTATTATTCTGGGATCGCAAATCTCACTTTAGGAGCTACTTGGAAACAGTTCTTATTTGTACTAAGAGGTTCTGGCATTTTTCCTCTTTCAAAGGATCATGCAAATTTAGATACTCAGTCTGGCCTTCCTTATTGGGCACAAACTGCTTCCACAACAACTACACAAAACACTGAAGAGCACCCTGAGATCCAGAAGATCACACAATGGTTTGCATATGTTACTTATTTCTGGACAAAGGACTTAAGCGTTTTCGGAGGACTTTTATACAGGACTCCTTATGTGAACGTGATCGGTGGAGGAAGTCTTTTAGAAGAAGATTCCGAAATCCAGAAAAAATTCCCAAAAGCATTCAAGGAAGCTAGTTTAGGTTTTAATTATACTCTTACCAAGGGCACTTATCTTACGATTGCGGGTCGACTTCCGTTGATCCGAGATCCTGAGATCCGTCTTTACGATTATGCAATCACAACTTCTGTTTCTTTTGAAATTCCGGAATGGAGAGATTCTTCCAAAAAGTCGGAGAAGGAAGCTGAGGAGTTTGAATCGGAAGAAGACTTGGAGAAGAAATAGTATTTAATCCCAAAGAGACTGAAAACATAACGCTGAATTTTTTTCGAAACTTTGGAAGCCTGGCTTGGCCACACATTCTTCTTCAGTGGAGGGAAAATAGTCGAACCCTCCTCCCTCGTATTTGATCCGGCAACAACCTTGTATCTTAGAAGGTTTTTCTTTTTTAGGGGAAGCCTCTTGGTTCTTAGTGTCCTTGGGAGGTTCCGGAGAAACTCCGAAAACGGAAGTCGCGATCCAACAGAAACAACTAAAGGCAACAACCAAGATCCGAGTTCGGAAATTTATCATACCTATTTTATCTCCAGAATTACTTTCCAAGGCAAGGAAAAATCCTCAATTCAAAAATCGAGGTTACGTTTTTACGTTGACTCGGCGGCCTTACGAAGGTGACAAAGAGAGAAAAGTTCAAAAGACCGAATAGGAATTCGAATGAAAAATCTCCGCTCAATTCTACCAGTACGAAAGTCCTTAACAGCTTCCGTTATATTCCTTACGATCGCTTTCAACCAAGTTTCGGCGGAAACGATCCTTTTAAAAAACGGTGAAAAAACCTATGGAACTGTAATCGATCAATCTACAGATACAGTTACGATCCTAAAAGAAACCAAGAGACAAATCTTGGCCAAGTCCCAGATCTTAAAGATCATCTTCAAAGATATCAAGGACGAAGCGGAACTTGCGAAATTATTCGACGCTGAAAAAAAGAAACTGAACAAAGACGGCAAAAAACCGGAAAAAGAAGAGCAATTGGACACCATTCTTCTGGAACAAATGATCAAAGAGAATAGTTATAAGGCGGTCCAAAAACGTCTGGCTTTGATCGAGAAATACATAGACGAACAAGATTCTAGTTGGGAAGAATATATTTCCGCCAATAGAAATCCTTGGGAACCTGTTTGGAAATCCGCTATCCTCCCTGGATGGGGACTTTCCGCAATGAAACATGATAACTATGCGAGAGCTTATCAAATAGCGATCGGTCTTTCTTTCATTGTTGCAATCGGCGGAAGCCAAGCTGCGACAGAACAACATAACAAAGCGGAAAATCGACTGAGTAAAATTTTATTCGAAGATCCAGTTACTTACGCACAAATCCAAGGTTCTGGTATTACAGGCGCTTCTGTTCTCGTGACTAAATTACAATCGGATAGTATTTCAGAGTATAATTCCTTCAAGAGTAAGGAGAACCAATACGAGACCTATAGCAGAACAGGACTCTATTTTGGTGTGGGTTTGTATCTGATCCAGTTGGCCCAAAGTTATTTCTTAGGGCAAAAATGGGCCACTCATAATATCATCCAAACTCCTTCCGGAGAAGCAGTGAAAGAAGGCTTCAATTTTAAAAGTAATTATATGCCGATCGCTGCAGGCAGCGCGAGCAATCTTTGGGAATACCGCACCGACCTGAGGTATGTAAGCACTTTCTAAACTTCCGGAATAGAATATCCTTTCGATTTCAACCAGTCCTGGTCGTATAACCTGGACTGGTATCTTGCTCCGCTATCCGCGAGAATAGTGACGATGGTATGTCCTGGTCCTAATTCTTTTGCAAGTTTTACCGCAGCACCCACGTTGATCCCGCTTGAACCGCCTACAAACAATCCGTCTTTACGAAGAAGTGTATAAATAAACTCCAAACATTCCTCGTCTGTAACTCGGATCGCATCGTCAAAAGGAGCATCTTTCATATTCTCTGTGATCCTTCCGTTACCGATCCCTTCTGTGAAAGAATTTCCTTCGGAGGAAAGTTCTCCCTTCTTTACAAAATTATAAATTGCAGATCCATAAGGTTCCGCCGCGATCGTTTTGATCTTTGGATTTTTTTCCTTTAAGAACATTGCAGTCCCGCTAAATGTTCCTCCAGTTCCGAGAGATGCAAGCCATGCGTCTACTTTTCCATCAGTCTGTCTCCAGATCTCAGGACCTGTGGTATGATAATGCGCCAAACGGTTTGCTACATTGTCGAACTGATTTGCCCAGATTGCGTTCGGAGTTTCTTCTGCAATTCGAGCGGAAACTTTTACGTAGTTTCCCGGATCCTTATAAGGAACTGCTGGAACCGTTCTGACTTCGGCCCCAAGAGTCTTAAGTAGATCTATTTTTTCTTTGGATTGAGTATCAGGAATTACGATCAGACATTTGTATCCTTTCGCATTGCATATATGTACTAGTCCGATCCCTGTATTTCCTGCGGTGCCTTCGACCACAGTACCACCCGGTTTTAAGAGTCCCTTCTTCTCCGCTTCTTCAATAATGAATAATGCAGCCCTATCCTTTACGGAACCTCCCGGATTTAAAAATTCCGCTTTTCCTAAAATTTCACAACCAGTTTGGTCCGAATAATAATTCAAACGGATCAGAGGAGTGTTCCCTATCGCGTCCGCAAAACCTTTTTTGATCTCCATAAGAGCCTCTTTATTATACTATTTTAATATATACCAATAAAAAAAGGAAAGCAAATCCACTTTTCATGGACCCGCTTTCCCCCTCGAATTTTTCCGATTTTGTTTTTTGTTACGGAAAAATGATCTATGCTTTCAAACAGATCGTTAAGCGATCGTTACATCCTTGGATAGATATACGTCTTGGATCGCGTTTAACAATGCAACTCCGTCTTTCATAGGCTTTTGGAATGCCTTTCTTCCGGAGATAAGTCCCATTCCACCCGCTCTTTTGTTGATAACTGCTGCTTTTACAGCGTCACCTAAGTCGTTGGAACCGGAAGGTCCACCGGAGTTGATCAAACCGATCTTACCCATATAACAGTTTGCTACTTGGTATCTTGCCATATCGATCGGATGCTCGGAAGAAAGATCGGTATACATCTTATCGTCTTTTTTACCGAATTTCAGATCTCTGAATCCACCCAGGTTGGTTTCAGGTAATTTTTGTTTTACGATATCCGCTTGGATGGTAGCAGCCAAATGGTTTGCTTGTCCAGTAAGGTCAGTAGCGATATGATAATCAGCTTTATCGTTTTTGAAATTATCGTTTCTGAGATAAGCCCAAAGAATGGTAACTAATCCAAGTTCATGAGCTCTGTGGAAAGCTTCTGAGATCTCTTGGATCTGTCTGGAACTTTCGTCGGAACCGAAGTAGATAGTAGCTCCTACAGCAGCAGCTCCCATATCAAATGCCTGCTCTACGTTTGCAAAGAGGATCTGGTCGAATTTGTTCGGATAGCTTAGAAGTTCGTTATGATTGATCTTTACTACAAAAGGAATTTTGTGAGCGTATTGACGGGACACCAGTCCTAAAACTCCAAGAGTAGAAGCAACTGCGTTACATCCGCCTTCGATCGCGAGTTTTACGATATTTTCAGGATCGAAATAAGCAGGGTTTTTAGCGAAAGAAGCACCCGCGCTATGCTCGATCCCTTGGTCCACAGGAAGAATGGAAAGATATCCTGTTCCGGCAAGACGTCCAGTATTGTAGATGGACTGGAAATTTTTAAGAACAGAATTGTTTCTGTCGGTCTTAGCAAAAATTTCGTCAATGTAATTCGGACCAGGGATGGTCAGGGTTTCCTTGGGGATGGTTTTAGAGACATGATTTAAGAGAGAATCCGCTTCCGCACCTAATGCGCTCTTGATTTTATCTAACATTCCAGTTATACCTATTGGTTTTATCGATCTGGTGACTAGTTTTGGGGCGAAGCCCAAAATTTCCATCGATTTTCGGCGAGAAATCCCAAGGTCAAGTGAGGTCTTTATTTTATCTGCACAGGGAGCCGGATATGGAAATCAGTTCCCGAGCTGGATTTTTGGACATCCAGTTTTCCATGATTGGATTGAATAATCCCATAACAAACGGAAAGCCCCATCCCTATCCTGGAGTCATCGGATTGAATCCGTTCAAAAGGTTGGAAAGCATTCTCCGGATCGAGCTCTCCGTTCAAGGTTCCGGAAAGTCGGAGAACCAGATATGTGCCTAAATCGGTTTTAGTATCTTCTAACCCTGCGTTAAAATGGATCGTGCTACCTTTCAGATCGGAACCCACTCCATCTGCATAAAAATACAAAAGATAATATAATACTTCTTTAATCTGATTTTGCTTTAAGAATACATCCGGCAAATTATCAGGAATGTTTTTGGAAATCTCCAGATTTTTGGATTTTAATAATTCTGAGATAATCCCTTCCACCCCGGCCAAAATATCATCCAGTTTGCACCAAGTAGGTTCTTCGTTGTCGGAACGGGAGAATAAGATCAGATTTCGGATAATCCCAGAGATCCTTTCTCCTTGTTCTATGATCACTCTGGCATAATTTCGAATATCAGTAGGAAGATCCTTTTTGTTCCGGATGATATTTCCATAGTTGATCACACCCATGAGAGGATTATTGATCTCATGAGCAATCCCGGCGGCCAATTTCTGGATAGACTCTAATCTTTTTTCGGACTGGATAACCTTCTCCATTTCCGAGATCCTTTTTTCGGATACGGATAGAAGGTCCAATTCGGAGAATGTTACAATACTCCCTACGATCCGATTCGCCTCGTCCCTGATAGGAGAAACCCGAAAACCCACTCGGATCTTTCGATCATCCTTTCTGACAAGGACTGCAGGAATATATCTGAGATTATGGCCTAAATTATCAGGATGTTCTCCTGAACCGATCTGAGTTTGGATAAAAGAAAGAACCACATCTCCCGGTTTTCCAAGCGCCTCTTCCAAGTTCCAGCCTGTCAGTTCTTCTGCTGAATGATTTAGAAATATAATATTTCCTTCTCCGTCCAGAGAAACTGCACCTTCGGAAATACTTTGGATCACATTCTTAAATTCTTTGCCACTTTCTTTGACAATACCCAAACGTTTTTGTTGGCGAAGTGCGATCTCTATCGAAGACTTGAGCTGATGATTTTGAAATGGCTTTGTGATATACGCGTAAGTAGAAGCTGCATCCATTGCTCTCATGAATGTGGAGTCGTCCGTATATGCGGTCATAAAAACGATAGGGACGTCTTTGATCCTTTGGATATGTTGCGCAGTTTGTATCCCATCCATATCTCCTTCGATAGAGATATCCATGAGAACTAGATCCGGATCTGTTTCTTTAAAAATAGATTGGGCGTCTAGACCGTTTGCGGCAACTCCCGCAACCTTATAACCTAAATTTTGGAGAGTCTTTTGAAGGTTGAAAGATAGAAGCCACTCGTCTTCGACGATTAGAATATTCGGTTGTTCTGAAGAAGAACTCATGTTCGATAATAACATATTCCTGAGGTGGTAAAAACTGCGGCTCTTTGAGTTATGCTCCCACGTTAGGAGTGAATTGGGAAATCCTTTTTTAGGAATCTAATTGTTTCCGCAAAATTTTCAAAACTTCTACTTTGATCTATTTTAGCATTTTAATATCGGGGAATAAATCACCGAATTCTCCAAATTTATAGACAGTCCCATTTTACTGTTTTTTTCCCAATTTTAGTCTTCATTTTTCCGCTCATTCGACCAAAAAGACCCAAAAGCTTGTCATAGTTCCGACCTCTTTTTTACAAAAAAAGTCCTTGAATCGAAGCTCCCTCAAAACTACACTTTGGGCCTAGAGGTAGCCATGCTGGTAAAAGATATCTTGGAAAAAAAGGACCGAAAGATCCTCTCGGTGGAGCCCAGTACCACCGTTTGGGAAGCGATCCGATTTATGACCAAGTATGATATAGGTTCCGTGATCGTGCTTAAAGAAGGGAAACTCGCCGGTATATTTACAGAAAGAGATTTACTTCATTTCGCCTCCACAGATCGGGAAGCAGTATTCGATAAAACAGTGGCGGATCTAATGTCCACCACACTGACTACTATGCAACCGAACGACCAAGTGGATGAAGTTCTTTCTATTATGCTAAAAAAAAGGATCCGGCACATGCCAATTCTGGATGGAAACAGATTGGTGGGAATCGTCTCGATTGGAGACGCTGTAAAAGCCAAAATCGCGAAAACGGAAGAAGAGAATAAAAACCTAAAAAACTATATATATAGCGAATCTGGATTTATCTGATCCCATTTATTCCTTCTGCATTCGGGAGTCTCCCGATCACTGAACCTTTTAGAAACATTTAGAAAAATGCCCCGCCTGGACTATATCCAGGGGGCAAGTGGCTCACATTCGGGCATTCCCGTTAATTCCTAAAAGGTAATACCATTACCCAAACCCGCAACTCCGTTTTTTGGAAATCGGGTTGCCGGAATCACTTTTCCGGTAAGTATAGACTAAAGGTAACGGTCTAAAACCGAACCTTGAATCAGAGATGAAACTCCTTTTAATCATATTATTCGCATATTTAACCTATCGTTTTTTGCAAAGACTCATGTTTCCTCAAAAGAATGAAGGTTCCGGTTTCAGAGTGATATTTCCCGACAGAGAATATTCTCCCAAAGAAAAAGACATTTCCGATAAGGGAAGAGTGGTAGAAAAAGGAGAATGATCCAAGGAATGAATATCCGGTTTTCCTATTTTATATTTTTATTATACTCTTTCTTCTTTGTTTCTTGTTTGGGAATGAGCGGAGAATTCGGCTGGGCATTGGTAGATGAGACCAGACAGACCTTATTGGAGAAAAAATTCACTACCGTTCAGGAATTCACTCTTACCAGGGAAAAGCTGATCTTCCCCACGAACAAAACGCTCGTATATCTCTACAAATTTTCCAGAGTACCTAACCCGGAAGCCGAGATTTATGTGAGTCTGAGCAGATTCCAAGTCGGCTTTAATGAGATAGAAGTAAGACGTAAAAGACCTGAACTTTCGAGTTCCAGTATTACCGGAAGTTTCCAAGAATTGATTGCAGGCAAATATCTGATCAAGGTCTCCTATGAGGGAGAAGTAATCGATCAAGTGGAATTCAGAGTAATAGAACCTGAAGCAAGAGAAGAAGAAAAAGAATCCGGTGTGGACGATGTGGAAAAATACACTAAGGCCAAGAAGACGTTAAATTAGAATATATTTGAAAGTACGCGTGTAGGAACTCCTACATATCGTTTCTAATATGTATCCCCGGAAAGTGGATCCCTTGGATAAGGATCTCTTTGCATTCCATCTTCTAAAATTTTATTGATCCGTTCTATATTTTTCAAGGCCAGATTGATCTCAGTTTGATTCCCTACTTTCAGGATCTCTTCGTTCATTCTTTTGGACTCTCCGTAGTTCTTTTCGAACTCATACAACACGGATAATCTTTGCATTGCTCTCGGCCCCGGGGAAGCATCCAACTTGGTTCGGATAATATCCATTTTTTCTTTGGATTCTTCCATCTCCAAACTTTTAAGTCTGTATTGTGCCATGTCCTGGTCGTTTGTTCTTTCCAAGAGACCTTTTTTGATCTGGAGTAATTCCTTTTTTCCTTGGGAATATTTCTCTTCTTCTAATCTTAAATTTTCCCGGAGGCGATCGTATGCCTGGATGGATTTAACTAGTTCCTCCTTTTCTTTAGGAGGTTTTTTCTCGTATCTATATAGTTTAGAGATCCCTAAATAAGCAAGGACCTCCATTCGTATTCTTTCTTGAGCTTCCGGAAAAGATAGATCTGAAGCGGTTGCCTTTTCCTGTTCTCGGATCTGCAACCAATCTTCGTAATATTTTCTTCCGGATTCTAAATTGCCCAGTTTGCTCTCGAAAAAATTTCCCAGTTCAAACGCATAGATCCCTTTTTTCTTAGGATCCGGTTCTGAAAGATAATATTTTTCGTAAAACTCCGCAGCCAGAACATATTGTTTCAGTTCCGTATGCAAAGAAGCGATCGCGCGATAAACGTAGGCGATCTCTGCAGGAGTTTTATTTTCTTTTAATGCAAGAGCCAAATATTTTAAGAAGAAGTCTAGAGACTTGGATTTTTTACCTGAGGCCTTTAACTCTTCCGCCAATGCTAAAACTACCGGGGAATATTCAGGATCTAAACGAAACGCCAATTCTAGTAGCGCAGCATATGCAAAGAAGTCCGTATTTCTTTTATAATCGAATAGAACAAAAATCCCCTGCCCGCTCACAGAGGTTTTATTGACTACTTTTAGTCTTTCCTTGTTCTCATTCTCCGATTCTTTTACGAACTTCGCCAAAGCAAAAACCGTATCTGCGTCTTCTCTGGACTTTCTTTTAAAAAATGGATAATAATTATTCTCGAACGAATCTTTATAGGCGCCGGCCGCTCTTTTGAGGGAATCGTCCGCATTCTTTACATCTTGTTTTGCAAGACTGATATCGTTTGCCGTGACTTTGCGAGCATTACTAGGCGGATTAGATTCGAAGATCAGGTCCTTCTCTCTTGCGGAAGAAGCCTCTAAAAGATGTACCTTATCCTTCGCTTTTTCCAGATCTGAATTCGCTTTTTCTAATTCTTTTTTGACCTTTGCATGTTGTTTGGCCCTTTCCACTTCGCTTGTATCATACAATTCTCTCAATCTTTCTTCTTTCGAGAATGATTCTTCTGTATGCGAAAAGTCCCTGTATCTGAGCGCAGACAATGCTTCTTCCAATGCTTTGAAGTTTTGCTTCTTCTTGGAATATTCCTGGCTGAGCAACCAATGTAGTTCGAATAGGATGGGAGAATCGCGAAGCTGTTGTCCCCCAGTGATCTTATTCATCATTTTTAAGATCAATAAACGTAAAGTATTACGATCCGTCTTTTCGGTGAAGATACGACCTAGTCTTCTTTCTTCTTCCGTTCTTTTTGGATCCACGAACTGAGCGTAGTATGGATCTAAAACCTGACGGATAGATGTGATCGGATCGGAAGCTGTTTCGGAAGAATTAAGTAAGTTCTCCTTTAATGTACGGAGACTCGCAGGAAGAATTACTTCATGAGGAAGTTTATATATACCTGCAGGATCTAGTCTTTGGTCCTGCTCATCCGCCTCGGTTCGGACGCTTACTCCCAACCCAAATAAGATCAGGAGTATCGCGCCCAGTATCAGGCGGGTTTGTTTCATTTCGCCCCGGCACCCAACTCCGCTAATTCTTCAGATCCTAGGATTTTTTCGATATCGATCAGGATGATAAACCGATCGTCTTTTTTACCGACACCCGTGATATAACGGGAAGAAATTCCTTTGATAGAAGGAGGAGGAGGATTGATCGTTTCCGGAGGAAAGAGCGCTACGTTAGCTACCTTGTCTACTATGATGCCGACGGATTCGCCGCTTATCTTTACCACGATGGCACGATCATAACCTTGTTCGTGGGAATGGGGAATATTGAGTTTCACACCCAGATCCACCATCTTCACTACCTTGCCTCGGATATCCATGATACCTGCAAAATAGTTTTTGGATCTCGGAACCTTAACCAGGTTATGGATCTTGATAATCTCATCTACAAGAACGATTGGAAGAGCGTATTCTTCCTCTCCCAAGCTAAATAGAATGTACTGGTGTTCGATTTCGGCGGACATTCCCCCTCCTTAGAAACGGGTGAATCCGTAGTAATAAAAATACGATCCGGAACCCAGAAAGATTACAACTTTCGAGAAAAGCGGATCGCGTTTCCTCAGTATCCAGTCCAATCCGCCAAAAAGCAAACCGAAAACGGCAAGTGAAAATCCGAGCAAATAAAAATCCATGTAAGCATACCAGATTCCCAGCGCAGATGCCAAACCTAAGGAATAGTCTTGTAGATCTCCCCAGAGCCTTCTCTTGATCCTGGTCCATAAGGGCTCTTTTTTCTCCCTTTGGAAAAACTTTTTCCAGGACCTAGGGTTTCGATCGATCCCGAAAATATGATCGTACTTGGTAGAAATTTCCCAAGGTTTAGGGGTCCTTCTCTCCGGCCCCCCCAATGGTTCAGGAGAAACTCCGTATGCCCCACCCAAAATCTGTAGAGCATCCTTGTCCGGAAGAGAAGATAATAAGTCTCTAAAAGGTGCGAATCTGGAATAAAGAGGATAAGATCTACCTGTGGTAAGGTCGGTCTCTTTTAGGATGGAACCGTCCCGGATGGTGGATACATAAATGCGGCCATTCTCTCCGGCGACTTCCAAAGTGAGCCTGATCTTGCGATCATGAAAATGAAAGTCGGCTTGGAGAATATCTCCATCCGGAGTTTTAGCTTGGTAGGATTTTGTATATCCTTTGGCTGGAGGAAACTCAGGTTTCCACCAACGTCTTAAAAGAGAATAATCCTGAAAGGAGGCCATACAGCAACATGATCGGCCATTTTCGGATTTTGCTTTAGGCTTTGATAGTTGCTAATTCCGAGTCGGGAGAGTTCCCGATGGAGGAGGGAGGCGAAAAAGACCGGGTCTTCGATTCGATTTCCCGGTCTTTTAGATATCAAAAAATATCTTATTTGCCTTTCTTCTTATGACGATTCTGTCTTCTCTTTTTCTTCCTCTTGTGAGTCGCGATCTTTCTTCGCTTTCTTTTTTTACCGGAAGGCATTCGGTTCTCCTGTTAGGTTCCTAACCTGCCAGGAAATTATTCGGTGTACTTTTGTAAACCTTTATTTTTACGGATCTCGGCGACCATATTTTTGATATCACCTATTCCTTCTTTAGAAGCTATAAAGAGAACGTCTTCCTCTTCCACTACGACGATATCCTGAACTCCGAGTAGTGCAGTGAATTCTTTTCTAGTCTGAGTGACGTTGTTTCCGGATTTATAAAATAGAATTTCTTTACCGATATGACGATTGCCTTGCTTGTCTCCAGGCAATACTCTTTCCAAGGAAAGCCAAGAGCCCACATCGTCCCAAGAAAAACTTGCTTCTACCATTCTGATACGTGCACTCTTTTCCATGATGGCTATATCCACCGGTTCGGAGGGAAGAAGCTTGAATGCTTCTCCTAGATCTCCCATTTTCTTGAATGGAAATCTATTCTTAAGAGGTTTTAGTATTTCAGGAGAATGGTTTTCGAATTCTTCCAGGATCAGACTTGTTTTCCAAAGAAATATACCTGGATTCCAATAGAAGTTCGGTTTCTTAATATACTTGATCGCAGTTTTTACGTCCGGCTTTTCGAAGAATGACTTCACTTCGAATCCGTGTTTGGTCGGTTTTCCGGAAGCGATATAACCGTAACCCACTTCTGGACGATTCGGTTTGATCCCTAATAATACAAGATGTCCGTCCGTCTCTTTTAGAGCCTTTTGGATACTCTTAGCAAATTCTTTTTCAGAGTTCACCCATGCATCGGCAGAAAGTACAACCTGAACAGGGTCCCCGAACTTCTCTTTGAAGTATAAAGAAGCAAGAGCTATGATCGGTGCTGTGTTTTTTCCTTCCGGTTCTATGATAAAATTATTCTCAGGAAAACTTCTCTCCTGGGCAAGGATCGCTTTTTTTAAAGTAGCGTTTGTTCCTATAAAGACTCTATCAGGACTTGTAATCGTGTATGCCCGATTCAAGGTCTCTTTTAGAAGTGTATTTTTTGAATATACTTTCTGGAGTTGTTTAGGAGTGGAAACCCTGGATCTAGGCCAGAATCTTTCTCCTTTTCCTCCCGCCATGATCAGTACTACGGGTTTGTCTTGTGTCATTTATTCCACCTCTTTGGGTTTGGGGGCAGACTTTTTCTTACTCAAAGATTTAGGATCTCCAAAAACTGTATCGGAAGGAAGAAGTAGAACGTCCACATTCTCCCCGATATTATCGTAAAGTAGGAACTCTTTCATATCCGGATTCTTCTTTAGAAAATCCTTATATTGCTCCCATTTTTTTTTGGAAATTGCAAGTTTTGCTTCTTCTTGTATGGAGTAAGATTCCGCCTTTTTTAAGGCTTCTATTCTTTCTAACTTTTTAGCCAAAATATAGTTAGGATTACGGAATATATTCGCGATGAGTATCGGATCCGGAATATCCAGACTGATAATGCGAACCGATTCTATCTTAAGCCAAGGAACTTCGTTAGAGAGAATTCTAACGATATCGTTTCTCAGGAAAGCGGAGATAGAATCTTTGTTTAAATTGATATTTTTCTCATCCTCTATCCCAGCTCTAAGTTTGGACTGGAAGATATTGGAGAGATATTTCGCTCTGCCTTGCTCTGTTTTTCCTCCGGAAAGGAAAAACTTTTTAGATCCTTCTTCTTCGAGATGAAAGGAAAGATCCAGTTTAGCTCTGATCTTACCTTCTTCAGATCTTTCGGAGAATAATCCGGAAGAAAGATCGTGATGGATATCCAACTCCAAAGCCAATGAGTTTAAGGATTCTTTACGTACGGACTTCTCCCAGAACTGGATCACTGCCGGTTCATAGGCAAAGCCCGGGCCACGAACAAAGGAAACTAACTTGGAATCCTGTTCCCAGACAAGCAGAGCTTCTCCTTCTTTTATAAAAAAAAGCGGATAGGATACCAGTAGGATCCCCGCTAATATAAATAAAATGAAAAGTGCCCGGCCTATCTTTCGGAACATTTAGGCGGAAGGAGCTTCTTTAGCGGCTTCTTCTGTATAAAGTTTGATTACTTTAGAAGGAATGATCGTCGAGATCGCGTGTTTATACACCAAACTCTGCTTATTTTCCTGCTCAAGGACTATAGTAAAATTATCAAAACTTACCACTTTACCTTTTAAAGGTACTCCGTTTAAAAGATAGATGGTCAATTCCAGTTTTTCTTTTCTAGCCGTATTGAGCAGTTGGTCCTGTATATTATTTTTAGCAGACATAGATTTTTATCCGTTTATATTTTTTTTATCTTTTCGTACGCTTCTTTCGGATGGATCGGTTCCAGTATCTTTTGCTTTCGGAACCAAGTAATCTGACGTTTGGCGTAGTTCCTATGGGACTGGCTTAAATTCCCAAAGAATGTCTCAAGGTTGGACGTTCCTTTAATATTTTCAAGCGCGAAATTATAACCTAAGGACTGAAGACCGGGACAATCTTCACCGTATTTATCTGAGACCCTTTTCGCTTCTTCTGCCATTCCGGATTCTATCATTTTTTTGGCCCTGGAATCGATCCTTTCGTACAATTCTTTTCGATCCAGATCCAAGAAGAAGGCCCCAAGTATATTCAAATTTTTGGAAATTAGGGCGCCGCTCCCCTCCTCCACTTTCAGTTCGGACCAGAGAGTTCCCATCCAATTTACTTCCAAGGCTCTTCCATATCTGTAGTTATCGTTTGGAAAGATTTTTTGGAGAGCCTTGGGGTCCAGTTTTTGGAGTTCTTGGATCCTATCTTCCATACTCAAGGATTCCACTTTCAATTTTACTTCTTCGCTGATTTTCGGGACTGGAAACATTCCGAATAAAAAAGCATTCAAATAGAACCCAGTACCTGCGGTTAAAACTGGGATTTTACCTCTGGAAAGTATATCATCCAGGGCTTCTTCTGCCTTTGTTACAAATTTTGCTGCATCTATGGATTCGGCGGGAGAAAGAAATGATACCAGATGGTGGGTGATTTTTTCACAGTCTTCTTGGCTGGGAGCTGCGGTCCCGATGCTTAACTCTTTGTAGATCTGTCTGGAATCGAAGGAAATAATTTCAAAACGAGAAGGATCCAGTTCTCTCACCAGAGCCGTTTTGCCGGCCCCAGTGGGAGCTGTGAGGATCAGAATGGAATCGGAAGGGGGAATTATTCCTCCTCCTCTTCCTCGTCTTCTTCCTCTTCAAGAGGTTCTTCCACAATACCTTCTTCTTCTTCGAAACCTACTTCGGCATCGTAGTCTAAGTTTTCTTCTGGAAACTCTTCTTCTTCCACTCTAGGACGGACCCTGGATTTGGAAGGAGGACGTTTACTTTGATCAGCTCCGCATTTAGGGCAGATTTTTACTTCTTTGTTTAGATCGTAGAACCTAGTTCCACAAGTATGACAGGTGAATTTTTTGCCCAGAGGATTGAGAGAAGAAGATTTAGAAGTAGAAGATTTTTTAATCCCAGTAGGTTTGCTCGCGCTAACCACTTCCTTCTTTTTCGCCGGAGGAGTTTTTTTCTTCGGGGCGCTCTTTTTCACCGGAGTTTTCGACTTCGGTGCAGCTTTTTTCTTAGCCGTTTTCTTAGCTGTTGCCATCGGAATTGACCATGCTGGAAGACACTTATTCCGATTCAAGCAGAAAAAGCACTCAGAAATCTAGTTTCCGCTAACTTGTACTTTTTAAGAATGGGATTCCGAATACGAGGGTTTATGGTCCATCTGAGCGTAAATGTAAACAAAATAGCTACTTTGAGAAACTCCAGAGGGGGAAACCATCCGGATCTGATCTATTTATCTAAATTGATCTTAGAAGCAGGCGCTCACGGAATCACGGTCCACCCAAGAGAAGACGAAAGGCATATCAAAAAGCAGGATGTATTCGATCTGAGGGAGTTCCTTATGCTCTACAATCGGGATAAAAAAAAGAAGATAGAATACAATATGGAAGGAGAACCTTCCCCTAGGTTTTTAGATCTTGTTCTGGAAGCAAACCCAGACCAAGCTACGTTAGTCCCAGTTACTCCGGGAGAGATCACATCGGACCATGGTTTCGACCTGAAAAAGGATTTATCTGAACTAAAATCTTATATCCAAAAGATCCAAAATGCAGGGATCCGTGTTTCTATCTTCATGGAAACGGATTTAGAGAATCTTAAATTAGTAAAAGATACCGGAGCAGACCGAGTAGAGTTTTATACAGGCCCTTATGCACATGCATTCGATCATTCTCCTGAAGAAGCTAAAGTCGTTTTCGAATCTTTTAGAAAGGCTGCGGAGTTCCTACAAACCCAAAAAATAGGGATCAATGCAGGGCATGACCTGGATCATTTCAATCTTCCCCTATTCTCCCGTCTCCCAGGCTTGGAAGAAGTATCCATCGGCCACAGACTCATGTCTTACGCGTTAGAGGTCGGTCTAGAAACTTCGGTAAAAGAGTATTTAAAGGCACTAAGTTAAAAGAGACGCAGAGATTTTTTCACACAGAGGCACAAAGTCACGGAGGGGTAATTTGGGAAATAGTAAGCCAAAAAAACTCAGTGTCTCTGTGACTCTGTGTGAGACCACCCTGTGGCTCTTACTTTCTTTGTGTCTCTATATCAGAAAGTTCTTTTGCAAGCTCTTTGAAAGAAGAATAATTCGAATCTTCAGAAAGTAATAAAAAGGCCGCCTTTTTTAAATTTGCGGAAAGTAGATAGGCCTCAGAGTTTGTTTTGGCCAGTTCTTCCAGATTCGACTTAAAACTTAAAAGATGTTTTTTGGCCGAAACCTGATCTTTCGTGGAAACCGCTTTCTTGAGTTCTTTCCAGGATTGAGTGGCCTTATTCCCGGAAACTAGATCTTTGGAGTTCCTACCGAATTCACCACTTAAGTCCCAGACTTTTCTGTAAGGATGGCTCTTTTCCAGAAATTTATAATATTCGGAAGAAGGTTTAAAATTGTTCGGCTTTGCTTTTGCGATCAATTCCTTGTCCAATCCACATTCTGCAAAGACACCTTTGGTTAAGGATTCTTTCGAAATAGACTGAATTTCTATAAGTTTGGAAACGGATCCGGAAGCTTCCGCAATATTCCCTTTTTTGCATGCGGAAATTGCAGTTTTATATAAAACTTCTTCCTCGTCTGCGAGCACTGACCTTTCCGATTCCCATTTTAAAGAAGAAGAGAATGCAAGCTCTTGGTAAAGAGGATCGTTCGGATCTGAATTTTTAGCTCGGACTGCATATTCCCAAGCGGATTGAGTTTCTCCTAAAGAATCATATAAAATGGATAAATTATAACAAGCGAGTCCCCTATCTTTTCTCAGGGATCTACAGGAAGATTTTAATAAATCTAAAGAAGATTTTCTTTCTTCTTCCGTTCCGTAAAAATCTAGGATTGCCTGCTCTTGTATGAGTTCCGATCCGAATCTTCCGCCACCAGGAACGGACACCGAAGTGCAGTAAAAAGTTCCCGCAAAACAGAAAAAACCTAGGAACCAGAACTTTTCCAAAGCCTTATAGAATAAGAGTTTTCGGGGGAATAGATTGACAATGCTTGTTCCAGGTGGAAAATGATCGAAAATCAACCTTGCAAAAAGAGGACCCGATTTGAAAAGCTTGAGATCCTTATCTTTATCCTTTCTCTCCGTTATCTTATGTACGAGCATCTTCTTCTGCCAACCTTCTTCCGGAAATTCCAAGACCACGGCAGATTTCACTCTCAAAGATTTTGACAGCGTAGTCAAGACCGTTGAGGGAAACTATATAGATAAAAATATAGATAAAAACCGCGCCTACAAGGACGCAGCCGTTTTTGCACTTCTATCTTTGCCTCATGGTCTCTATTTGTATCCGGAAAGTTATTTTACGGACCGAGAAAAATACGAAGAAGCGGATGATATTTTTCCGGGCAAATCTTTCAAACTTTCTCCTGAGGACAAATTTGTCCTATTCGATCCGGATTATAAGGAAGTGGAGAAGATCCGGGATAAAAAACTGAAAGAAGAGGCCAATAAGCCTAAACTTTCCAACGACGAAGTCCTCAAACTTGTAGAAAGGGAGAAGGTCCGCAAAAAAGTGCTCACCGCTAAGTGGGAACAGACCAATTTTTCCAAAAAAGACTTCGATCGAATACTCGCATATCTCGAAAAAAATCTACAAAACTACATGACTCCTCCGCTCAAAGATCCGTTCGGAGAAGAAGACTCTAAAGAAAAAGAACCTTTCAGCATCAAGGATGTATATCTAGCTGCAGCGAACGGCTATCTTTCTTCTTTAGATCCTCATAGCCAAGTATTCTTAAAAGCTGCCTGGGAAGAATCCATGGCAAAGATCGAAGACGGAAGTTTCGAAGGAATTGGAGCGATCTTAAGCGGCGGCGGTAACAAAGAAGTTGTAGTAGAAAATCCTTTGGAAGGAAGACCTGCAGTCACCGCAGGAGTTCGCGCAGGAGATGTGATCCTGGCAGTCGATGGTAAGTCCACTAAAGGGATGTTACTCGACAAAGTGGTAGAAAGGATCAAAGGAAAAAAAGGATCCAAAGTAGTTCTGACCATTCGCAGAAAAGGAGTGGCAGGAACTCTAAGTATCGAAGTGATCCGCGATACGATCGAGATCCGAAATATCACGAGCAAGTTGATAGACAATCATCCTTATATTGGATACATTAAGTTGACCGGTTTCGTAAAATCCGATCCTTCCGTTGATAAAGAATTCGTACAACATTTCAAAGAATTAGAAAAACAATCCACTGCCAAGGGAACCAAACTGAAGGCATTGGTATTAGATCTTAGAAATAACCCTGGAGGTTATTTGGATCTTGCTATCGATCTTGCGGATATGTTTGTAACTAACGGACTCATTGTTTCCGTAAAAAGTCCGAACAGAAGCCCTGAAGATTCTAATGCAGGTAAAAAAGATCTGACTGATCTACCTGTTGCAGTTCTAATCAATGCAAAATCCGCTTCTGCTTCTGAGATCGTAGCTTCTGCATTAAAACATCATGGTCGCGGTTTAATCCTAGGAGAAAGATCTTTTGGAAAAGCAACCGTTCAAAAACTGCAGGAGTTAAGAGGCAACGGCGCGTATTATATCAAACTTACTCAGTCCAGATACTACGCACCTTCCGGGAATACGATCCAAGTAGTGGGAGTTAAACCTGACGTCGAAGTTTCATCCGAAGAAGACGGCAGTTTCCCATTCCATTATCGCGAAGAGAATATGTGGAATCACCTTCCTGAATTACCTTCTTCTGCTGAGGAAAAAGGCCATTTCGATGTGAAAAAACTGGAAGGCTGGGTAAAAACAAACGGGCAAGCGGAGAAGTTCATCCATGAACATAAGAACGATCCGATCAAGCCTGACTTCCAATTGATCCGTTCTATAGATTACGTAGAAGCACTTCTAAACACAGGCGCAAAACGTAAATGATCTAAACTCTCGGCGGCGTAAGCCGTCGAATCTGTACAAATGCCAAGAATAAAAACCGATTTTCTGGTCATAGGGAGCGGCATTACCGGTCTTTTCCAGGCTTTAAAACTTTCTAATGTAGGCGAGACCGTGATCGTGACCAAGAAGTCGGATTACGAGTCTAGTACCAATTATGCCCAAGGCGGGATCGCCTCCGTTTTCTCTCAGGGAGATAAATTCGCGGATCATGTAAAAGACACCTTGGAATCCGGGGCAGGACTCTGCGATCCGGAAGCAGTTCGGGTTTTAGTAGAAGAAGGTCCTCCTCTAGTCAAAGAACTTTTAGAATATGGAGTTCCATTCAACCTGAATAAAGAGGGAGAATTCGATCTGCATAGAGAAGGTGGACACGGAACAAATCGTATCGTCCACGCTCATGACAGGACCGGACACGAGATCGAAAAAACGCTCCTACAGATCGTAAAACAAAACCCAAACATTAGAATATTAGAATACCATACTGTTGTAGATCTGATCACTCCCCACCATCTAAAAAAGAAAGGTTTGATCTGTTTCGGGGCTTACGTTCTTTCCAATCATACCGGAGAAGTGATCCCAATCCTTGCGAAAAAGACCATCATAGCAAGCGGCGGATCCGGACAGGTATATTCTCATACTACTAATCCTAAGATCGCCACGGGTGATGGAGTTGCTTGCGCTTATCGCGCAGGAGCAGAGATCCGGAATATGGAATTTTACCAGTTCCATCCCACTTCTCTATACCATGAAAAAGGTGATTCATTTCTGATCTCCGAGGCTGTTCGAGGAAAAGGTGCGGTATTACTCAGCATGGACGGGGAACCGTTTATGAAAAAATACCATCCAATGGCGGACCTTGCGACAAGAGATATAGTCGCAAGAGCCATAGACGCAGAAATGAAGAAGTCGGGAGATCCTCATGTTTGGTTGGATATCTCTCATAGACCTGCGTCAGAGATCAAAGAATCTTTTCCTTCTATTTATGCGAAATGTTTAGAGTTAGGTATTGATATCACTACAGATCCAATCCCGGTTGTACCCGCCGCCCACTTTATGTGTGGAGGGATCGCAACCGACCTTTGGGGAAAAACTAGGATAGAGAACTTATTCGCAGCGGGAGAAGCGTCCTGCACAGGAGTTCACGGTGGAAACCGTCTCGCATCCAATAGTCTATTGGAATGTCTAGTCTTCTCCAATCGTATAGCGGAAGAGATCCGTAAAAATCCACCCAACTTTCTACCGGAACATGAACAGATCCCTGCTTGGGACAAAGAGGGCCTGGTCAATACGGAAGAATGGGTATTGATCTCCCACGACCTTTCGGAGATCAAAAACACAATGTCCAATTATGTGGGAATTGTTCGTTCCAATCTACGTTTAGAAAGAGCGAAAAGAAGAATGGATCTGATCTATGCGGAAGTCAGGGACTATTACAACAGAACAATAGTTACGAATCCTTTATTAGAACTTCGTAATTTGGTTTTGGTGGCCGAATTGATTATCCGTTCTGCACTTGCCAGACACGAAAGTAGAGGCCTACATTACTCTACGGATTATCCTGAGAACAGATCCCCATCCAGACATGATACAATTCTGATCAATGACCTGGTCCATGGGGACCTGCAAGCGCCTCTTTAATTATCTCACACAGCGAACGAA